>JALQTL010000420.1 GCA_023260935.1 Paracoccaceae bacterium | reverse complement strand
CAGGTGCCCGGTTGCCAGAATCTTCGCGTGCCGCTCCGCCGCCACGCTCGGCGACTCGTCGGCGACCAGTTGCGAGACGTGCATGCCGACCAGCTCGTCCACCGTGTACCCCGACATGCGGGCATAGGTTTCGTTGACCTCGAGCAGGCGGCCTTCCTCGCTGACGCGCCAGAAACCGGCCGCCATCCGGCAACCAGCCCAAGGGCGGTCTGGCTGGGTTGACCTGGCCAAGCAGGATGGCTTTGACGATCTTCTGAAACGCGCCCTGACCGGCTGATCGGGCGGGGCCGGCGTTCAACTGGCCCGGTGGATCGGAAATTCGCGCAAGGCCGCCGCCTGTTCGGGCGTCAGGTTTTCCCGCGCGACAACATAGGTGTGAATGGAAAACAGCACCGCCCGGCTTTCCGGCAGCCGGATCAGGCATTGCCGTTCCGACCGGACAAAGGGCATCTCTGCCTCTTCCACCAGATCCTTCGGATGGTCTTCGGACAAGGGGTTGAACAGCGGCGCGCGGGACAGGTGCGCATTGGCCCGCCACAGCGGTGTTTCCACCCGCACCGCATCCAGCAGCCGCTGCACGCGCCGGCCCACATCATCGGTATATTTCTCGACAGGCTGATGCATGCGCATCATGGCCCGGCCCAGCTTTTCCGAAAGCCGCCAGCCGGCCGGAAAGCACAGCACCGCCGCCGACAGCAGGTGTTCGCCCTGCCCGTCTTCCTGCATCAGGCACAGGTCTTCCTGCACCAGCCGGCCCAGCGTGGCCAGCGGCGCGCCCGAATCCAGCGGAACGACCACCCCGTCGGGCCGGAAGACCTGATCGCCCGCACGCCGGAAACCTTCGGGCAGGCGGGCAAGGGTAAAGGCGTAAAGTTCGTCCACCGCCGCCGCGGCCATCGGCATCTGGCCCATAACCTCGGCCGGACGTTCGGCGATCAGCCGGTCGCGCAGCGCCATCTGCGCGGCATAGGCATCATCCACCCGCAGCCAGTCATCCATCGCAAGCGGCAAGATACCCGGCAGGCGGCGCGTGCGCGGGTCTGCCCAGGGGGCAAAGGGAAGGTGGCGTTGCAGAACAGGCTCCATCCGCCGGTCATAGCGCGCACGCCGGCACCGTGCCTAGGCCCAAAACGACCCCTCGCGTCGCCAGCAGGCAAGACCGCCCGCCACCTTGGCCAGAGGCTTGCCCTCAGCCAACCGGAGGCCAGCCCATGACCCAGCATTATGCAGACCGCCGCAAGATCGACCCCGCACGCGGCGCGACGCTTGCCGATGGCTCGCCCAATGACAACGACAGGGTGGAAATCGGGCCCACGCAGCTGGCCTTTGCCGAATGGGCCGCAGAAGGGCTGGCGCTGCCCGATCTGGCCCGCATGCGCGAATACCGCTGGAAGCGGCTGACCGAGGCGCTGGTCTCGCGCGATATCGGCGGGCTGTTGATGTTCGACCCGCTGAACATCCGCTATGCGACCGATACCACCAACATGCAGCTTTGGAACAGCCACAACCCGTTCCGCGCCTGCCTGCTTTGCGCCGATGGCCATATGGTGATGTGGGAATACAAGAACTCGCCCTTTCTGGTGACGTTCAACCCACTGGTGGCCGAACTGCGCACCGGGGCCAGTTTCTTCTATAACGTCTGCGGCGACCGCACGGCGCAGGACGCAAAGGGCTTTGCCGCGCAGGTGGACGAGGTGATGCGCGCCCATGCCGGCAGCAATCGCCGCCTTGCGGTGGACAAGATCATGGTCCACGGGCTGAAGGCGCTGGAAACGGCGGGGTTTGACGTGCTGGAGGGGGAGGTCATCACCGAACGCACCCGCGCGATCAAGGGCCCCGACGATATTCTGGCCATGCGCGCCGCCCACCGCGCCTGCGAAGCCGCGATTGCCGAGATGGAGGCCTTTACCCGCGAAAACGTGCCCAAAGGCGGGGTCAGCGAAGATGACATCTGGGCCGAACTGCACAAGGGAAACATCCGCCGTGGTGGCGAATGGATCGAGACGCGGCTTCTGGCATCGGGCCCGCGCACGAACCCGTGGTTTCAGGAATGCGGCCCGCGCATCGTGCAGAACAACGAAATCGTCGCCTTCGATACCGATCTGATCGGCTGCTATGGCATCTGCATCGACATTTCGCGCACATGGTGGGTGGGCGATGCGCGGCCGACCAACGCCATGATCTCGGCCATGGCGCAGGGGATGGATCACATCCGCGAAAACATGGAAATGCTGCGCCCCGGGGTCAGCATCCGCGAACTGGTCTTTGGCGGGCATCAGCTTTCGCCCGAATGCTGGGCGCAGAAATATTCGTGCAAGATGCACGGCGTGGGCCTTTGTGACGAATGGCCCTTCGTGCCCTATCCTGACGGTTGGGTAGAGGGTGCCTTTGACGTGGTGCTGGAACCGGGCATGGTTCTATGCGTCGAAGCGCTGATCAGCCCCGAAGGCGGAGACTTCTCGATAAAATTGGAAGATCAGGTGCTTGTCACGGAAAGCGGATACGAAAACCTGACCCGCTATCCGTTCGACCCCCGCCTGTTGGGCGGCTGAGCGACGCCCGGTCAGACTTGCCGCATGGCCATGCGCGCCAGTTTCGCCAGCAGCACCAGCCAAGGCGCGGCATGCATCGCCAGATCGAAGATATCCACCGGCTTGACCAACGTGCCGCTGGCCAGCATTCGCAGTTTTTCCAGCAGATGCGGTTCGGGAAAAAACGGCGCAAGGCCCAGCGTCAGGGCAGCCAGAACGGCCCAGTGCAGCGGAATCTGGTCAAGAAATTGCATCGGCCCTCCGTGGTTCGGCATGGACCTAACACATATTCATCGAATTGCATATGGGGTAAATGGCGCGGTTGACGGGGCTCGAACCCGCGCCCCCCGGCGTGACAGGCCGGTCCTCTAACCAACTGAGCTACAACCGCGCATC
>JALQTL010000240.1 GCA_023260935.1 Paracoccaceae bacterium | reverse complement strand
GGCTCCGACGCCATCGCGCTGGCGCCGCTGACGGATCGTATCACCTATCTAGAAGAAGGCGATTGGGCCGTTCTGACCCGCAATTCGCTGGAAATCCGCGATGCCACCGGCAATCTGGCCAACCGCGATATGCGCCGGATCGAAATCGACAGCGCCCGTGTCGACAAAGGCGGCCATAAACACTTCATGGCAAAGGAAATTGCCGAACAACCCGTGGTGATCGCCGATGCGCTGAAGCATTACGCCACCCCGGACGGCTTGCTGAATCTGCCGCAAGAGCTTGATTTCACGTCCATAGACCGGATCGTGATGGTCGCCTGTGGCACCGCCAGCTATGCCTGCCATGTGGCGCGCTACTGGTTCGAACAGATCGCGGGCCTGCCGGCCGAAATCGATATTGCCAGCGAATTCCGCTACCGCGATCCGGTGCTGTCGCCGGCATCGATGGCTGTCTTTGTCAGCCAGTCCGGCGAAACCGCCGACACGCTGGCTGCCCTGCGGCATGTGAAGGATGCCGTGGCCAAGGTGGTGTCGGTGGTGAACGTCCCTACCTCGTCCATCGCGCGGGAAAGCGATCTGGCCCTGCCGATCCATGCCGGGGTCGAAGTGGGCGTCGCCTCGACCAAGGCCTTTACCTGCCAGTTGACCGTTCTGGCGCTGATGGCGCTGAAGGCGGGGCTGGACCGGGGCCGCCTGACGCCTGCAGATGTGGCCGGGCATTTGGCCGCCCTGTCAGCCCTGCCGGGGCTGATGAACCACGCGCTGCAACTTTCCACCGTCATCGGCGATATCGCCGAAGATCTGGCCGAGGCGCAGGACATTCTGTTCCTGGGCCGCGGACCGATGTTCCCCCTTGCCCTTGAAGGCGCATTGAAGCTTAAGGAAATCAGCTACATACACGCCGAAGGTTATGCATCAGGTGAACTGAAGCACGGCCCCATCGCGCTGATCGACAATCGGGTGCCGGTCATCGTTCTGGCCCCGCGAGATGCGCTGTTCGACAAGACCGTGTCGAACATGCAAGAGGTCATGGCCCGCAACGGCAAGGTGTTGCTTTTGTCTGATGCCGCCGGCATTGCCGAGGCGGGACAGGGCTGCTGGAGGACGATCACCCTGCCATCGGTAGACCCGGCCTTTGCGCCGATCCTTTATTCGGTGCCGGCACAGCTTCTGGCCTATCACACGGCCATCGCCAAAGGCACCGATGTGGACCAGCCGCGCAATCTGGCCAAATCCGTGACGGTCGAATGATCCGCCCTAACTTCGATCGGTGATTACACAATCACCGCCGGAGATGACCATGGATCGACGTTTCTTCCTGACAGGCGCCCTTGCCGCCACGGCGGGCCTTGCCGGCTGCGCCAGTGCCCCCCCGGCGCCCCGGCTGCCCACAAGGCCCGTCACGCTGGATCAGGCCTTTCTGGGGCGCAAGCACGGGCGCGGGCATTTCAGGATCTGGCTGACCGGAGAGGAGCGCCGCTTTGACGCCGTGCTGGACGGGCGCCTGTCCCGGCAGGGAAACCGGCTGACCGTGGTAGAGGATTTCGTCTATGACGATGGCCAGAAAGACCGGCTGACTTGGGTATTTGACCGCGCCGGACCTAATCGCTGGACCGGACAGCGCGAAGATACGGTGGGCCTTGCAGAGGCGATCCAGGCAAACGGCCAGATCCGCCTGCGCTATACCGCCGATTTTCGTTCCCTGTCGGGCGTCACGCGGCTGGGCTTTGCCGACCTGATCTATCTGCGCGAAGACGGGCTGATCGTGAACGAAGGCATTGTCTCGCGCGCCGGAATTCCTGTAGCTGGGGTGCGTTTCGAAATCAGGGGATAGGCATGATCACGGCGGCAATGGCCCTTGCGGCACTGGAAGCAGAGGCAGATGCCGTCAAGGCTGCCGAAATGGCCGCCTATCACAAGGCGCCGCGACGGTATCTTGGCCTGACCGTGCCGCAGGTCGAGGCGCATGCAGGCGGCTGGCGGGCCGATCTGTCCGTCGAAGATCGCGTGGCGCTTGCGGGCGGCTTGTGGGAAACCGATGTGCACGAAGCCCGCGTCGCTGCCGCCAAACTGCTGACACAGGCCCGCCTGCGCCCCGATGACAGGGCCTGGGAACTGATTGCCGACTGGGCGGAAGGGTTCGATGCCTGGGCGCTTGCCGATCATGCCAGCATCGCCGGGCAAAAGCGACTGGTGGCCGATCCGGCGCGGCTTGATCAGGTGGAAGGCTGGACCCAAAGCCCGAACATGTGGACACGCCGCGCGGCGCTGGTGATGACCCTGCCCTGGGCCAAGCTGAACAACCCAAAGCCCGAAGACCTGCAAATCCGCGACCGCGTTCTGGGCTGGGCCGAGGCTTATGTGCCCGATCGCGATTGGTTCATCCAGAAAGCCGTGGCCTGGTGGCTGCGCGATCTGTCAAAGCGTGATCCGGGCCGGGTCCGGGATTTTCTGGCCGGCCCCGGCGCCGGGCTGAAGGCTTTTGCCCGCAAGGAAGCCACGCAATATCTTACGGACGACTGATCTGCCCGCCCCCCACGGCCGTGGCCACGCCCGTTGTCATCGGGCCGCTGGTGGGCAGCCCCTTCATCACCCGCACGGCCAGATAGGCAAAGGCCTGCGCCTCCAGCATGTCGCCGTTCAGGCCGATGTCCTCCACCGGGCGAACCTCGGCTTTCAGCCGCTGGGCAAGCTGGCCCATCAGCGCCCCGTTGTGCCGCCCCCCGCCACAGACCAGAACCTGCGCCACGGGGGTTGGAAAATGCTCGGCCCCGCGCTGTACCGCCGCGGCACAACACGCCGCCAGCGTGGCCGCCGCATCGGCATCCGCCAGACCTTCGACCATCCGGGAAAGGTTCGGAAAACCATTCCTGTCCAGTGACTTCGGCGGCATCTTGAAGAAATATGGATCACGCAGGAACGACTCGACCCGCGCCTCATCAACCGTACCCGAGGCAGAAAGCGCGCCGCCGTCATCCTGCGCCACACCCCGGCGGGCCAGCATCAGGTCATTCAGCGGCGCATTGGCGGGCCCGGTATCGAAGGCCATCACCGCCCCATGCGCCTCGGGTGCCGGCTGGCGCGGATCCACCCAGGTGACATTGCCCACCCCGCCAAGATTCAGAAAGGCCAGCGGCAGACCGGCCCCGGCCCATCTGGCGCAGGCAAAATGAAAGAACGGCGCAAGCGGCGCACCCTGCCCGCCCATGGCCACATCATTGCTGCGAAAATCCCACACCACCGGCACCCCCAGCACCCGCGCCAGCAAGGCCCCGCTGCCCGCCTGATGGGTGCCCCGCCCGCGCGGATCATGCGCCAGCGTCTGGCCGTGAAAGCCCACCACCTCGGCCCCGGAGAACCGGGCGAGAACCTCGGCATGGGCGGTTTCCACCACCTCTGCCGCCTCGGCCACGCCCGCCTCGTCCGGCCACCGACCAAGGGCTGCCCGGATCACTTGCTGTTCGCCCGGGGAATAGGGCCGATAGGCATGGGGGCCGAACTCGAGGATCGATATCCCGTCCGTCAGCACCATGGCCGCATCGACGCCATCCAGCGACGTGCCCGACATCGCCCCCAAAGCCCAGACCGGCCCACCCTTCAGCATCTTTCCAAGACCCTGCCACCCCGCTATACCGCGCCTATTCTATGACATGAGGCGGCAATGACCTACCACCCGAAATCAGACTTCATGGGCGTGATGATCACCCGTGGCTTTCTGGCCGATTGCACGGATTATCAGGCGCTGGACGAGGCGTTTCTGAACGGTGTGGTTCCCGGCTATATCGGCTTTGATGCTACGGCAAAGTCGCTGCATGTCGGCAGCCTGATCCAGATCATGATGCTGCGCTGGTTGCAGAAATGCGGCGGCAAGCCAATCGTGCTGATGGGCGGCGGAACAACCAAGATCGGCGACCCCAGCTTTCGCGCCGACGAACGCCCGCTGCTGACAGATGCCCAGATCGATGAAAACATCGCCGGCATCAAGCGCGCATTTTCGCCCTATGTCACCTTCGGCGACGGACCGAACGACGCGATCATGGTCAACAACGCCGAATGGCTGGACAGCCTGAACTACATAGGCTTCCTGCGCGATATCGGGCGGCACTTCAGCGTCAACCGGATGCTCAGCTTTGAATCGGTCAAATCGCGGCTGGACCGCGAGCAAAGCCTGAGCTTCCTCGAATTCAACTACATGATCCTTCAGGCCTATGAC
>JALQTL010000215.1 GCA_023260935.1 Paracoccaceae bacterium | reverse complement strand
CGCCCGCGTCGATGCTGGCCGAACAACTGGCCAATGCCATCGCGGCCCAAGGGATGATCTGGCAGACCAGTCCCGCCCTGACCGAGGTAGAGCAGGTGATGATGGCCTGGCTTTCGCGCGCGCTTGACCTGCCTGCGGATTTCACCGGCACCATCCATGACAGCGCCACCACCGCCACGCTGTCGGCCGTGCTGACGATGCGCGAACAGGCGCTGGGCTGGAAAGGGCTGACCGAGGGGCTTTCGGCCCAGCCGAGGCTGCGGCTTTATGCCAGCGCCGAAACCCATTCCAGCGTGGACAAGGCCGCGCGTCTGGCCGGGATCGGGCAGGAAAACCTTGTGAAGATCCCCACCGACAGCACCCTGTCGATGAAACCCGGCGCACTTGCCGGGGCCATTGCCGCCGACCGGGCCGCGGGGTTCCTGCCCATCGGTGTCATCCTGTGCGCGGGCGGCACCAGCGTTGGCGCCTTTGACCGGATGGCCGATTGCATTGCCGTGGCCCGGGCCGCGGGCCTGCCTACCCATGTTGACGCCGCCTGGGCGGGCTCCGCGATGATCTGCCCGGAATTCAGGGACTTGTGGGCCGGTGTTGACGGGGCAGACAGCATTGTCTTCAACCCCCACAAGTGGCTGGGCGCGCAATTCGATTGCGCCGTGCAGTTCCTGCGCGACCCCACGCCTCAGGTCAAGACGCTGGGCCTGCGCCCCAGCTATCTGGAAACGGCGGGCAAGGAGGACATCGTCAACTTCAACGAATGGACCGTGCCCCTGGGCCGCCGCTTCCGGGCGCTGAAGCTGTGGTTCACCCTGCGCGCCTATGGGCTGGAAGGGTTGCGCCGCCGCATCCGCAACCATGTGGCCTGGGCAGCCGAGGCCTGCGAGGCGATCCGCGCCATCCCGGGGCTGATGATCACCACCGAACCGCGCCTGTCGCTGTTCACCTTTGCCGCCGGCACGGAGGCCGCGACCGAAGCCCTACTGACGCGCATCAATGATGACGGGCGCATCTATCTGACGCAGACGCGCCACAACGGCAGGCTGGTGATCCGCATGCAGGTCGGACAGTTTGACTGCACGCGCGACGATGTCATGCTGGCGCCCAAGGTCATTGCCGAACTGATGGGATAAGCCATGCTGCTGCGCGCGCTCTTGCTGCTGCTGTTCCTGCCCTTTGCCGCAGCGACGCAAGAATTGCCCGCCCCCCTTTCCGATACGATCAGCGATTATGCAGACCTGCTGCCGCCCTCCTCGCGCGAGAAGATCGCCGAAGACCTGCGCGCGGGGCGGGCGGAAACAGGCGTGCATGTGGTGGTTGTCATCATGGAAAGCATCGCCGATTTCGGCGGGTCGGGCCTTCGGATCGAAGATTACGCGACATCGCTTTTCGACCATTGGGGGGTTGGCGATGCCGGGCGCGACGACGGCATCCTGATCCTTGTCGCCCGGACAGACAGGGAAATGCGCATCGCCCTTGGCGCCGGCTATCCGGTGATCTGGGACAATGCCGCGCAGCGGGTGATTGACCGATACATGCTGCCCGCCTTTCGCGACAGCCATTATCCCGAAGGGATCGAGGCCGGGGTGGCCGCCACCTATGATCTGATTGCCAAACCCTTTGTTGCTGACGAGCCGCCGCCGTCTCTGGAACCGGGCTGGCTGGAAACCTATGGGCCCTTTGCGCTTTTTGCCGCCATGGCCACGGGCATGATCGCGGTCTTCAAGCGGCAGGCGCTGGCTGATGTGATGGTGCGCACCAGACATTGCCCGCGATGCGGCCAGAAGGGCCTGTCGCGCCAACGCGAAACGCATGTGGAAGCGACAACCGAAGCAGCAGGCCAAGGCATTGCCGTAACCCGCTGTTCCCAATGTGGATACCGGGAATCGGAAAGCTACACCATCTCGCGGATATCAAAGGACGATTCGTCATCCGGCGGGTTCGGCGGCGGATCATCCTCGGGCGGCGGGGCCACCGGGCGCTGGTAGGGTGGGGCGCTGGTAGGGTTCAGGCCCGTTCGGCCAGTTCCAGCCAGTCTTCTTCGGCCCGTGCCAATGCTTCCTGCCGTTCGGTCAGCGCCTCGGTCGCCTTGCGGAACTTCACCGGCTCCTGGTGGAACAGGTCGGGGTCCGACAGGAACTCTGTCAGCTTGGCGATCTCGGCCTCAAGCCGTTCGATGACGCCGGGCAGATCGTCCAGCCGCTTGCGTTCGGTGAAGCTCAGCCCCTTGCGCTCCGCCTTTGGCGCAGGCGCTGCCGGCGCTGCGGCGGCGGGCGATGGTGCCGCGGCACCGCGGGCAGGGGTGGCGGCCCCTTCCGCCGCGGGGGCAACCCGTTGTGCGGCATAATCCGACCAGCCGCCGGGATAGACGGTGGCCCTGCCCCCGCCTTCCAGCGCCACGGTCGCCGTGGCCACACGGTCGATGAAATCGCGGTCATGGCTGACCAGCAGCACCGTACCGTCATATTCGCCCAAGGTATCCTGCAACAGATCCAGCGTTTCCACGTCCAGATCGTTGGTGGGTTCGTCCAAAATCAGCAGGTTTGACGGCTTCGCCATCAGCTTGGCCAGCAAAAGCCGCGCCTTTTCGCCCCCTGAAAGCGATTTTACCGGCGCCCTTGCCTGCCGTTCGTCAAACAGGAAATCCTTCAGATAGGCCACAACATGCCGCGGATTGCCGCGCACCATGACCTGATCCGAAGACCCCGAAACCCGCATCAACGGGTCACCCGTCAGATTTTCCCACAGGCTCGCCTCGGGGTCCAGTTGCGCCCGGGTCTGGTCGAAGACCGCGATTTCCAGATTGGTGCCCAGCGTCACGCTGCCGGCATCGGGGGCAAGCTCACCCGTCAGCATCTTCAGGATCGTGGTCTTGCCCACCCCGTTCGGCCCGACAAAGGCCACCCGGTCGCCCC
Organism: Paracoccaceae bacterium; assembly: GCA_023260935.1. Classification (GTDB taxonomy): domain Bacteria; phylum Pseudomonadota; class Alphaproteobacteria; order Rhodobacterales; family Rhodobacteraceae; genus Pseudotabrizicola. The sequence continues at coordinate 8,124 of JALQTL010000215.1, read as the reverse complement.
GCTGCACCCGCAGGGAAAAGCCCTTCACGATCACCTTGTCGCCAAAGACCTTGGACAGCCCCGTGGCCTCGATCACCCGCTTGCCCGAAACCGGGCCGCTGTCCAGATCCAGCGCCGCCGTGCCCTGCCGGCGGATCTGCGAGGCACGTTCCTGCCGCAACGCCTGAAGGGCGCGCACCCGCCCCATGTTGCGCTTGCGCCGGGCGCTGATGCCCTCGACCGCCCATTTCGCCTCGGCCTTGATCTTGCGGTCAAGCTTGTGGCGGGCCTCGTCCTCTTCCGCCCAGACGGTTTCACGCCATTCCTCGAAACCGTCAAAACCGGCTTCCCGCCGCCGCACCTCGCCCCGGTCGATCCAGAGCGTGGCCTTGGTCAGCGCGCGCAGAAAGGCGCGGTCATGGCTGATCAGCACAAAAGCCGTGCGGGTTTCCGAAAGCTCGCGCTCCAGCCATTCGATCGCCTGAATGTCCAGATGGTTTGTCGGTTCGTCCAGCAGCATCAGTTCCGGCGCCTCGGCCAGAAGCTTGGCCAGCGCGGCCCGCCGGCGTTCCCCGCCTGATGCGGTGGCGACCGGCGTTTCGGGGTTGAACTTCAGCCCTTCGGCCACCATCGCCACGCGATAAGCCTCGCCTTCCGCAAGGCCGCTTGCCGCGTAATCGCCCAGCGTGGGAAAGCCCGACAGATCGGGATCTTGTTCCATATAGCCCACGCTGATGCCCGGCGGCACGACCCGCGTGCCGCGATCGGGTTCCACCAGCCCCGCCATCACCTTCATCAGCGTCGATTTGCCCGAACCGTTCCGCCCCACAAGCGCCACCCGGTCACCCGGCTGAACCACAAGCGAAAGGCCATCGAAAACCGGTCCGCCGCCAAAGGTCAGCGAAATGTCGGACAACTGAAGAAGGGGTGCGCGTGCCATGCGCTGTCAGCTATGCGGGCCGGGCCGCCCCGTCAAGCGCTGGTGTCACGCAACCATGGCCCCGCCCCGCCTTGCGGCGGTCAGACCAGCCGGGGCGGCTTGTCCGGGTCCATCCCCGGGGCGGCTGGGGCTGGCCGCGCGCCCGGGTCGGCGACGGGCAGATCAAAGCGCAGGGCCACGCGCGCCATCGACACGGCGGCAGGGTCCACGCTGTGCAGGAAAGCCACGTCGATCTCTCCCGCTTCGACCCCGGAAAAGACCAGCGCCTCAGACGCCGCCCGCGCCAGCGCCGCTTCTGCCCCTTCGGCGGCATCCAGAAAGGCCAGCATGTGCCCGCGCCGCCCCCCGCGATAGGTGACGGCCGCCAGAAGCGCGCCCGAGGCCAGCCCGCCCGCCCGCGCAAGTTTGGCATCCAGCCCCGCCACCAGCCCGTCAGGCAGCCCGCCGGGAGGGTGGAACTGTTCGGGTGTCGCCTCGGTTTCCTCTGGCCCCTGCGCCAGCGCCTCGGCCAGCCAGTCCATCGCCTCGGCCGGCAACAGCATCTCGGAGGGGGCCACGCCGAGGTTGACGCCAAGGCCGATACCCTGCCCCTTCAGCAGCCCGGCGATCACACGGCCCGGCAGCGCGGCATAGGGCGCGATGCCGCCGGTGAATTCGGCAAGCCGCTCCTCGCGGTCGAAGACCAGCACGAAAGACCCCGCCTCAAGGTCAAAGACGCGCGGGTCCAGCACCTGCCCCTCGGCCTCGCGCTCCAGCAGGAGGAACATCTCGCCATCGGCAAGGCGTTCATAGAAGCGCAGCCGCAGCGCCTCGTTCTCGGGATCGGCCGACAGGGCCGCATGGGCCGCGTCCAGCAGGGTCATCATCTCATCCGCCATCATCCGCCTCCATCACCGAACGGACCCGGGCTTGCAGATCGGGCAGAAGCTCGGCCGCGAACCACGGGTTTTTCTTCAGCCACCCGGTATTGCGCCATGACGGATGAGGCAAGGGAAAGACACCCGTTTCCGCCAGCCAGTCGCGCCAACCCGCGACTGTGCGGGTCACATCGCCCTGCCCCAGATGCCAGCGGATCGCCGCCCCGCCCACGGCCAGCACCAGCACCACTTCGGGCAGCGCGGCCATCACCCGGCCCCGCCATGTGGCCGCGCACAAGGGCGGCGGCGGCAGGTCTGATCCGCGCGCATCATAGCCGGGAAAGCAAAATGCCATCGGCACGATGGCCACGCGGCCGCGGTCATAGAAGGAAGCCTCGTCCAGACCCAGCCAGCCCCGCAGCCGGTCACCCGACGGGTCGGTGAAGGGCTTGCCCGAGGCATGGACCCGCGCCCCCGGCGCCTGCCCCGCGATCAGAAGCCGCGCCCCGGGCTGGAACCAGACGACGGGGCGCGGGGAATGGGCGGTGGCGGTAGCGGCAAAACGCGGCGCGCACAGCCGGCAGGCACCAAGATCACGGACCAGCGCATCGGCGCCCGTTTCGGTCATGGCCTTCCTTTCCCGTCATCACGCCCCGCCGAAGTGCGGGCCGGCAACAGATTGCCCATCTTGGCGCCCCGGCATTGAAGGCCCCAAGCATCGCCTGATAGAGGACAGGGGCGCAAGGGCGGCCCGTGTTGCCCTGCCCCTTCTGCTGCCCGTGTTGCCCCTGCCCCTGTTGCCCCACCCGTTCTGATCCTGCCCTCAACCCCGGCCGCCCCTTCCCCGCCCGGCCCTCAGACACACCAGCGCCGCCGCCAGATGTATCGCGTTTCCCCCTTCGTCCGCCGATTTGCCCTTGCCCTGCTGGCCGGGATCGCCGTTGCGACCCTGTGGGTCAACCTTGCCCCGGGCAGCTATTACGACATGATCGAATGGCGGTTGCTGGAGCTTTCCGTGCCGGCATGGATCGCGCCCGACCCGCTGGTGATCACCCCGCTTGCTGCGGTGTCCGAAGGTTTGATGGCGCTGTTCCTGTTCTTCATCGGCAAGGAATTGTGGGAAGCGCTGATCCTGGAACGCGGCGCGCTGCGCGGCGAAAAGGCCGCATTGCCCCTTGCCGCGATGCTGGGCGGGTCGCTGGGCGCGGTCGCGGTCTGGCTGATCGGCGCGGCGATCTGGGAAACCGCGCTTGAGGCATCGCCCGGCGATGGCTGGCCTGTGCCGATCGGGTCGGATGTGGTGCTGGCCTATCTTGTCGGGCGGCTGGTCTTCGGTGCGGCCCATCCCGCGCTGCATTTCCTGCTGCTTGTGACCATCGGGTCGAATATTCTGGGCCTTGTGGTGCTGGGGCTGGCCTTTCCGGCCACTGACCTGCGCCTGTTCTGGCTGCTGGTTCCGGCGCTTGCGCTTGGCCTTGTCTGGTTCTTCTTTGGCCGTCTGGCCGACCCGCGGCGCAGTGAGCGCGCGCATCGGCGGGCGTTCGCGCTGTGGCCCTATGTGCTGGCGGGCCTTGCCTCATGGGGCGGGATCGTGCTGGCGGGCCTGCCGGGCGCGCTGGGTCTGCTGCCGCTGATCCCGGTCATTCCCCATGCCGACCGCGCCTTTGGCCTTTTCGCGGAAGCGGAAGAGTTCCTGCATGATCCGTTGAACCGGCTGGCGCATTATCTGGTGCGCCCGGTGGCGCTGATCCTGTTCCTTTTCGGGCTGACGCGGGGCGGCGTCGATTTCCTCTCGGTGGCGCCCACCACGATGACGGTGCTGGCCGCCCTGTGGATCGGCAAGCCGCTGGGCCTGTTCGGGGCGGCTGTGCTGGCACATGGTCTGGGGCGGTTTACGCTGCCCCCCCGCACCGGATTGCGCGACATTGCCCTTGTCGCGCTGATCTCGGGCATCGGCTTTACCGTGCCGGTGCTGGCCATCGATACCGCCCTGCCCGGCGGCGGGATGGCCGAGGCCGCCCGCGCAGGTCTGGCGCTTTCGCTGCTGGCGGGCGCCCTTGCCTATGTTCTGGCGCGCATTCTGCCCCGTTGAAGGCTGCCTTGCGGGCCGTGCCTCACGGGCCGCATTGTCAAACTGCTGCCGCTTCCGACATAATGCCGCCCAAAAGCCGGCATATTCCACGAACCCGGAACGATACGGGTTGGCACGGCAAGGGCCGGCAAGGCAGGAAAACTCGTTAAGCCTTATGGGCGAAGATGGGGCAAGACAGGGCGGCGACCTTCGGGCAGACCGGCGGCGCGGCAAAGGGGGCAGTGGTGATCGAGTTCGAGGCCGTCTCGAAATCTTTCTGGACGGGCAAGCAGCGCAAGGTGATCCTTGACCGCGCCTCGTTCCGCGTTGAACTGGGCACTTCTGTCGGCATTCTGGCCCCCAATGGCACGGGCAAGACGACCCTTATCAACATGATGGCGGGCCTTGAAAAACCGGATGAGGGGCGGATCCTGCGCACCAGCCGCATCTCGTTTCCGCTGGGCTTCATGGGCGGGGTGGTGTCAAAGCATACCGGCACCGAAAATGCCCGCTATATCGCCCGGCTTTACGGACTTGACCCCGATTATGTGGAAAGCTTCTGTCGCTGGCTCTGCGCCATTGACGAATATTTCGACATGCCCGTGGGCACCTATAGCCAAGGCATGCGGGCGCGGTTTTCCTTTGCGCTGATGCTGGCGCTGGAATTCGACATCTACCTGATCGACGAAGGCATGCCTTCGACCACGGATGTGGAATTCAACCGCAAGGCGGGCGGGATTCTGCGTGAACGTCTGCGCGGCGCCACGGTGGTGATCGTCAGCCATCAGGCACAGACGCTTGAAAAGTTCTGCAAACAGGCCGGCGTGCTGCGCAATGGCCAGTTGCACATGTTCGACACCCTGGAAGAGGCGAAACGGCTGTATGACTATGAAACTCAAGGTCAGGCGCTATAACCTGCGCCGGCCGACGCCGGCCGCCGCCCCCGCCAATGCGCCAAGCGCCACGCTGGCGGCCCGGATGGCCGCGACCATTGGTCAGGCCCGCCCCGCGAAGGGCGCTTCTGCCCCTGCCCCCGGCGCAAGGGTCGCTACGGCGGCGGAGCAGGTGTTCGAACCGGTAGAGGACGGCTTTGGCGATGCGCCCTTTCCCACCGCCGGCGGCCCCCTGCCCAGCGGCAGCCGCCCCGCGCCAAATGCTGCGGCCAATACTGCCGCAGACGCCGCGCCGGGAGAGTTGGACCAGATCCGGCGTGAGGGGCTGACCGGCCGGCAACTGCGCATGGCCCGCCGCATGGCCCAAAAGCACGGCCTGCCCGCCACATCGGATTTCGATGCCGTGCGCCTTTTGCGCGCCAAGGGAATCGATCCCTTCCAGAAATCGACGATCATGGAACTGGTAACGGCGGAAGAGCCCGCCCTGCCCCCGCCTTCGCGCGATCTGACGGTGACGGGGGCCGCAGGCTCGGGCACCCAACTGCCCCAGACCATCAAGCCGATCAAGGTGCCCTCGACCGACACCCGGCCCGACCCCGGCCCCCTGTCCGACATCCAGAAGATCCAGCGCGATATCGCGCGCCGCCGGAAGCGGCGGTCGGCGCTGCTGGCGGCGCGGCTGATGTTCTTCGTGCTGCTGCCCACGCTGATTGCGGGCTGGTATTACTACATGATCGCCACGCCGCTTTACGCGACAAAGACCGAATTCGTCATCCAGCAGGCAGCCCCGGCCAGCCCCACGGGGGGGCTTGGCGGGCTGTTGTCTGGCACACAATTCGCCACCTCGCAGGATTCGATCGCGGTGCAAGGCTATCTGCAATCGCGCGACGCCATGTTGCGGCTGGACGAAGACCTGAACTTCCGCAGCCATTTCTCGGACCCCACGATAGACCCGATCCAGCGCCTGCCGGCCGACGCCACGATCGAAGCGGCCTACAAGCTTTACAAGCGCAACGTCCACATTTCCTATGACCCGACCGAGGGCATCATCAAGATGGAGGTGATCGCCCCCGATCCGCAGGTATCGGCCCGCTTTTCGAACGCGCTCATCGGCTATGCCGAAGAACAGGTGGATCACCTGACCCAGCGGCTGCGCGAAGATCAGATGCGCGGCGCCCGCGAAAGCTATGAACAGGCCGAGGCCGCGATGCTTGCGGCGCAGCGCCGTGTGGTCGAATTGCAGGAGCAGTTCAAGGTTCTGTCCTCGGAGGTCGAGGTCAGCCTGATCACCGCCCAGATCGGCCAGTTGGAAACGCAGCTGAGCCAGGACAGGCTGGGTCTGGCGCAGATGGAATCGAACTCGCGCCCGAACCCGGCCCGGATGGAACCGCTGAAGCGCCGCATCCAGACGCTGGAGGCCGAGATCGCGCAGCTACGCTCTCGCCTGACCGAAGGGCAAGATGGCGGCCGGTCACTGGCGCAGGTGCAGTCCGAACTGCTGGTCGCGCAGGCCGATGTGCAGACCCGCCAGTTGCTGCTGGCTCAATCGCTGCAATCGATGGAAACCGCCCGGACCGAGGCGAACCGTCAGGTGCGCTACCTGTCGCTTTCCGTCTCTCCCGTCGCCCCGGACGAGGCGACCTATCCACGCGCCTTTGAAAACACCATGGTGGCGCTTTTGATCTTTGCGGGCATCTACCTGATGATCTCGATGACGGCGGCGATCCTGCGCGAACAGGTTTCGGCGTGATCTGACAGGGCCGGGCGTCTGGGTGCCGGGTCGGTTGGGCGCCCTGACGGCTGGGTGCCCGATCCTCAGATTGCCTGCCCGGCCGCCCAGCCCGAAGACCAGGCCCATTGAAAGTTGTAGCCGCCCAGCCAGCCCGTCACATCCACGACCTCGCCAATGAAATGAAGTCCCGGCACGGCCTTCGCTTCCATGGTGCGGGCGTCCAGCGCATCGGTATCGACGCCGCCCAGCGTGACCTCGGCCGTGCGATAGCCTTCCGAACCCACCGGTGTCAGCTGCCAGTCGCGCAACAGGCCCGCCGTGCGTTCCAGCACCGCGTTCGATAGCGCCCCCATCGGCCCCAAAGGCGCAATAAGCCCTTCGACGTGGCGCGCCAGCCGTTCGGGCACCAGCCCGCCCAGCACCGTGCGCAGGGCAGCCTTGGGTGCCTCGGCCCGGCCCTGCCGCAGAAAGGCCCCCAGATCGCGCCCGCGCGAAAGATCAAGGCTGATCGCCTGTCCCTCGCGCCAATAGCTCGAAATCTGAAGGATGGACGGGCCCGAAAGCCCGCGATGGGTGAACAGCAGCGCCTCGTCAAACGCCGCGCGCCCGCAGCGCACCACGGCATCGACGGCAAGCCCGGCAAGCGGGGTCATCCAGCCAAGTTCCTGTTCGGCAAAGGTCAGCGGCACCAGCCCCGGCCGGGTTTCCACCACCGGCAGCCCGAAGCTTTCGGCGATGCGATAGCCAAAGCCTGACGCCCCCATTTTCGGAATGGACTTGCCCCCCGTGGCCACCACCACGCGGCTTGCGCGCAAAAGGCCCCGGTCGGTCTGCACCTCGAACCCGCCGGCTGCGGCTGACGCCCGAACCTCGGCCACGCCTGTCTTCAGCCACAACTCGCCCCCCGCCGCCGCCAGATCGCGCAACAGTGCATCCACAACCTGCGTGGCGGGACCGTCACAGAAAAGCTGGCCCAGCGTCTTTTCGTTCCAAGCGATCCCCCAGTGATCCATCCGGGCGATGAAATCCCACTGGGTATAGCGCTTGAGAGCCGAAAGCGCGAAGCGCGGGTTGCGCGAAAGAAAGCGGTCAGGTGCAATGCCAAGATTGGTGAAGTTGCACCGCCCCCCACCCGAGATTCGGATCTTTTCCCCCGGTGCCTTGGCATGGTCAATGACCAGCACCCGGCGCCCACGCCGCGCCGCCTCGATCGCGCAGAACAGGCCGGCAGCCCCTGCGCCCAGAATGATTGCATCCAGCTTTTCCATGCCGCCCCATACCTTGCCCGAAGAAGAGCGTCCATGGTTGCAGATTTTTTCCTGCGCCCCCTTGCACCCCCAAACGGCCTTCGCTAAACACCGCCGCACGGTTGGGGTGTCGCCAAGTGGTAAGGCAGCGGTTTTTGGTACCGCCATACCTAGGTTCGAATCCTAGCACCCCAGCCAACCACTCACCCTGTTCGTGGTGTCAACCTTCCCAATAGCTTAGCGTTGATGTGGTGGCATGAACTGCCCCAAGGGATGCCCCAACGGGTGTTCCTAGTCGTCGATCCAATCAAGCAAAGATGGCTCGCTACGTGACGCCTCAACAGCGGAATAGCTGCCAAGTATTGCGTTGATGGCTTCGGGGGGTAATGGGTCAGCTAGCTTTGC
>JALQTL010000188.1 GCA_023260935.1 Paracoccaceae bacterium | reverse complement strand
TGCCCAGGATGAACCCGATCTGACCCGCATCAGCGAAATCATCCGCACCGCAAAGTCGAAGGACATCAAGGTGGTGCTGATCGCCGATCAGGTCAGCCCGATTGCGCTGCACCAGTTGCTGCGACTTGGGGCCGACGATTTTGTTCCCTATCCACTGCCCGAAGGCGCGCTGCATGACGCCATCACCCGGATGCGCCAGCCCACCCCGGCGCCCGAAGCCGTGGCTGCCCCCGCGGCCGCCGTGGATGACGAACCCACCGCAAAGCCGACCTTCAAAGCCAAGGGTGACCGCGAAGGCGTGATCCTGCCCGTTCACGGTCTGGCCGGGGGCACGGGTGCATCGACCTTTGCGGTCAACCTTGCCTGGGAACTGGCGACCATTGCCAAGCAGGATGCGCCGCGCGTCTGCCTTCTGGATTTCGATTTCCAATACGGGTCAGCCGCCACCTATCTGGATCTACCGCGCAAGGAAATCATCTTCGAAGTGCTCACGGATACGGCCCGGATCGACAGCGATACCTTCCTGCAGTCCATGCTGACCTTCAATGAAAAGCTGCATGTCTTCACGGCACCCGCCGACATGCTGCCGCTTGACATCATCTCGGCCGAAGACATCGGGCGCCTTGTCGACATGGCGGCCGCCAATTTCGATTATGTCATCATCGACATGCCGAAAACCATCGTGGCCTGGACCGAGGCGGTGCTTACCCGGGCGCATGTCTATTTCGCGCTGATGGAACTTGACCTGCGGTCGGCACAGAACATCCTGCGTCTGGTGCGCGCCCTGAAGGCCGAAGCGTTGCCCCATGAAAAGCTGCGCTTCGTGCTGAACCGCGCGCCGAAATTCACCGATCTTTCCGGCAAAAGCCGGGTCAAGCGGATGGCGGAAAGCCTGGACATCGGGATCGAGGTTCAGTTGCCAGACGGCAGCGTTCAGGTGACGCAGGCCAACGACCATGGTTTGCCGCTGTCGGAAACGGCGGCCAAGAACCCGCTTCGCAAAGAAATTCAGAAGCTTGCGAAATCACTTCACGATTTGAACAAGGGCGTTGCGGCTGGAAAGGCCTGACGCAGCCAAGGGGGCCGACTGATGTTCTCACGTTTCAAGAAACCTGAACCCGCGCCTGCCAATGCCGGCCTGAAGCCCGTGGCCGCCGCGACGCCAACGGCACCGGTTGCCGCCTCGGCCCCCAAGCCCGTAGCCGTTCAGGCGCGCCCCGCCCCTGCCCCTCAGCCCGCACGCACCAGTGCCGAAGCCGTGGCAATGGACAAGGAAAAGAAGCGCCGCGAGAAGATGCAGGAACTCAAGGTAGAGCTGCACAAGCGTCTGCTGGACAACCTGAACCTTGCCGCCTTGGAAAAGGCCTCGGAAGGCCAGTTGAAGTCGGAAATCGCCTCGATCACCGCCGAGGCGCTGGACGAGATGAGCGTGGCGCTGAACACGGCCGACCGTCAGGTTCTGCATCAGGAGCTTTATGACGAGGTGATGGGCCTTGGCCCGCTGGAAGCCCTGCTGAAGGATGAAACGGTCAACGATATTCTGGTGAACGGGCCCAAGCGCGTGTTCGTGGAACGCGCGGGGAAACTTTCGCTGACAGACATCACCTTCAAGGATGAAAAGCACCTGCTGCGGATCATCGACAAGATCGTGTCGGCCGTGGGCCGCCGGGTCGATGAATCCAACCCCTATTGCGACGCGCGCCTTGCGGACGGGTCGCGTTTCAACTGCATGGTGCCCCCCGTGGCTGTTGACGGGTCACTGGTTTCCATTCGTAAGTTCAAGAAGGAAAAGCTGGGCGTCCCCGATCTGGTGAAGTTCGGCGCCTTTACCGAAGAAATGGCCGCCTACCTTCAGGCCGCTGTTGCCACACGGCTGAACGTCATCGTGTCAGGCGGAACGGGTTCGGGCAAGACGACCACGCTGAACGCGTTGTCATCCTTCATCGACAATTCCGAACGCATCCTGACGATCGAAGATACGGCGGAACTT
>JALQTL010000178.1 GCA_023260935.1 Paracoccaceae bacterium | reverse complement strand
GGCCCATATCGCGCAAGGCGTGGACCGGGACGGCGCGGGTGATCAGGGCATCATGTTCGGCTATGCCTGCCGCGAAACACCCGAACTGATGCCGGCGCCGATCCAGTATTCCCACGCCATCCTGCGCCGCCTTGCCGAAGTGCGCAAAAGCGGTAAGGAGCCGACCCTTGGCCCCGATGCCAAAAGCCAGCTTTCCCTGCGCTACGAGGATGGCAAGCCGGTCGAGGTGACGTCGATCGTGCTGTCGACCCAGCATGCGCATGAAAGCCAGACCTCGGCCGATATCCGCGCCATCGTGGAACCCTTTATCCGCGAAATCCTGCCTTCGGGCTGGATCACCGAAAAGACCGAATGGTGGGTGAACCCCACGGGCACCTTCGTGATTGGCGGGCCGGATGGTGACGCGGGCCTGACCGGGCGCAAGATCATTGTCGATACCTATGGTGGGGCTGCCCCCCATGGTGGCGGCGCGTTTTCGGGCAAGGATCCGACCAAGGTGGACCGTTCGGCCGCCTATGCCGCGCGTTATCTGGCCAAGAACGTGGTGGCCGCCGGTCTGGCCGACCGTTGCACGCTTCAGGTTTCCTATGCCATCGGCGTGGCCAAGCCCCTGTCGATCTATGTCGATACGCATGGCACCGGGCAGGTCGAGGACGCGCGGATCGAAAAGGCCGTGGCGGAATGCATGGACCTGACACCGCGCGGCATCCGCACGCATCTGGATCTGAACCGCCCGATCTATGCCCGCACCGCCGCCTATGGCCATTTCGGCCGCACGCCCGATGCCGACGGCGGCTTTAGCTGGGAACGCACCGACCTGACCGAAGCGCTGAAAAAAGCGGTCTGAGGCGGGCGGAAGCCCCCCTTGACAGGGCCGGTCGGGAAATCCGGCCGGCCCTTTGCATTTGCCGCAGGCCAAGGGGCTGCGGCTTGACCTTGTTTCCCCCGCAGGGCAAAGGGCGGCGGGCTTGATACCGGGGGCTTTGCGATGACCGAACCGACAGAACGCCGCAACTTCTATGGCCGGGTCCATGGCAAGACGCTGCGCGCCAGCCAAAAGGAATATCTGGCCCGCGATCTGGAAAGCCTGCGCCTGCCCGGGGTGGCTGCGCATGAAAACCCCGCGCGCAAGCCTTTGGACCCAGACGCCATCTTCGGCGGGCCCCGGCCGATCTGGCTGGAGGTGGGCTTTGGCGGCGGCGAGCATCTGGTGCATATGGCCGCGCGCTATCCGCAGGTGGGCATCATCGGCGCCGAGCCTTTCGTGAATGGCATCGCCATGCTGCTGGGCAAGATCCGCAAGGCCGGGGTCAGCAATCTGGTGATCCATCCCGGCGATGTGCGCGACCTTTTCGATGTGCTGCCTGACGGATCGGTGGCCAAGGCCTTTCTGAACTACCCCGACCCCTGGCCCAAGGCGCGCCACCACCGCCGCCGCTTTGTGACGCCGGGCTATCTGGATGCTCTGGCCCGGGTGCTGGTGCCGGGGGCGGAATTCCGCGTGGCGACCGACATTCCCGATTATGTGCGTCAGACGCTGGAAGAAGTGCCGAAGGCGGGATTTACGCTTGTGTCCCAGACCGGGCAGGGGGCGGCTTGGGACGACTGGATTTCCACCCGCTATGAACAAAAGGCCCTGCGCGAAGGCCGCGATCCGCATTACCTGACCTTCCGCCGAAACTGACAGACGGTGGGGCGCGGGGCTGCTAGGCTGTGCGCGGAAACCGGAACGAAGGGGCAGAGGATGGCCGAGGATCGTTATCTTTTGCGCGCGGACGAGATTGCGGCGATGGAAGGGTTGCGCAAGACCCATTTCCTGAACCCCAAGGCAAGGCGCGTGAACAAGTCGCTGGGTGACATGACCGGGCTGACCGGCCTTGGCTTTCACATCATCGAGGTGGAGCCGGGCGATGAGACGACAGAGCATCACCTTCACCACCACGAGGATGAATGCGTCTATGTGCTGGCCGGCACCGGGGTGGCGATGATCGGTGAAGACGCGCACCAGATCGGTCCGGGCGATTTCATCGGCTATCGCAAGGGCGGGCTGGCCCATTCGATCCGGGCCACGGGGACTGAAACCTTGCGCTGCATCGTGGTGGGGCAGCGGCTGGATCATGACGTGGGCGATTATCCGCGGCTGAAAAAGCGCCTCTTCCGCCATCAGGGCCTGCCGTGGAACCTGGTGGACCATGCCGATATCGCCACCCCGCAGGCGGGTGCGAAGAAATAGGCTGTCAGGCGCGGGGCGCGGTCCAGACCTGCCCGGGGGCAAGTGGCTGGAACCTTCCGGGGGCAAGGCCCTGCGCCCGAAGAGCCGCGGCAAGGGCCTTGGGCGGGTCATCGCGCGCCTCGTCCGTCAGCTGGAAGGTGCCCCAGTGATGGCCGACGGCATGGCGCGCGCCGCAAAGTTGAAGGCCCTTCACGGCTTCTTCGGGGTTCTGGTGCTGGGCGCGCATGAACCAGCGCGGTTCATAGGCGCCGATGGGCAGGATCGCCGCATCCATTGCGCCGTGCTTTTCGCGCACCCGGGCATAGGGTCGCCCCCCGTCGAAACCGGTATCGCCGATGTGCAGGATCTTTCCCGCCGAGCCTTCGATCACGAAGGCTGCCCAAAGCGCCATCGACCTGTCGCCCACTCCCCGCGCAGACCAGTGGTGGCAAGGTTCGAAGTGGATGGTCAGGGGCCCGAAATTGACCGCCTGATCCCAGTCGCGCGTGTCGATCCGTGCGCCGGGCAGATCGCCTTTCAGGATCGCATCATTGCCAAGCGGTGTGATGATCCGGGGCGCATGGTCGCGGTGCAGCGAGGCAAGGGTGGTCAGGTCAAGGTGGTCATAGTGGTTGTGGCTGAGAAGGATCAGGTCGATCCCGGGCAGATCGGCAAAGGCGATCCCGGGTTCCGTCACCCGTCTTGGCCCGGCAAAGGCCAGCGGGCTGGCACGGTCTGACCAGACCGGATCGGTCAGGATGTTCAGCCCCGCCGTCTGGATCAGCATCGTTGCATGGCCGACCATGGTGATCTTCAGGTCAGTCCCCGCAGGCGCCGGTGCCGGCATGGCCCGGGCCGGAACCGGCACGGTTTCGGGCCACTTCTGCCGCCCCCCGCCGAAGCGCCATTTCAGAAGGTCAAGGCCCCCGCGCGGCGCCTCTCCCCCCGGATTGAAAAAGCGTGTGCCATCGAAATGGTCACTGACCGGGCCGGAGTAATAACGGTTTCGGGCGGGTTTCATGGCGGTTGCCGTGCCTCCGGCGGTAGCAAGGCCGGCCAGAAGCGCGGCCCCCTTGAAAAGCGTTCTGCGGTTCATTGCGATCGATATGCGCTGCCGGGCGGCAGGTTCAACCCCCCATGGACCGGCGCGCCTGCTTGCGCTATCAGGCAGGCAATCACCTTCAGGAGAACCCGATGTCAGGCCATGGCGACGCGCAACCGATGATTTCCGCGAAATGCGGCCCCCTGACGGGAGAGGCCGCTGTGCCGGGGGACAAGTCGATCAGCCACCGCGCGCTGCTGTTCGGGGCGATGGCGGTGGGTGAAACCCGGATCACCGGGCTTCTGGAAGGGCAGGACGTTCTGGATACCGCCCGGGCGATGCGCGCCTTTGGCGCGACGGTCACGCAGACGGGGCCCGGTGCATGGTCGGTTCACGGGGTTGGGGTCGGGGGCTTTCGCGAACCCGAGGATGTGATCGATTGCGGCAATTCGGGCACCGGGGTGCGGCTGATCATGGGCTCCATGGCCACCACGGCGATGACGGCAACCTTCACGGGCGATGCCAGCTTGCGCAAGCGGCCGATGGGGCGGGTGACGGACCCGCTGGCGCTGTTCGGGGCGCAGGCCTATGGGCGCAAGGGCGGGCGGTTGCCGATGACGGTGGTGGGGGCGGCGAATCCGGTGCCGGTGCGCTATGCCCTGCCGGTGGCTTCTGCGCAGGTCAAATCGGCGGTGTTGCTGGCGGGGCTGAACGCGCCGGGCGAGACCGTTGTGATCGAGCGCGAGCCGACGCGCGACCATTCCGAGCGGATGCTGCTGGGCTTCGGGGCGGAACTGACCGTGGAAAAGGGTCGCGAAGGCCATGTGATCACCCTGAAGGGCCAGCCCGAGCTGCGCCCGCAAAGCGTGGCCGTGCCGCGCGACCCGTCCTCGGCAGCCTTTCCGACCTGTGCGGCCCTGATTGTGGAAGGGTCTGACATCACCGTGCCCGGGGTCAGCCAGAACCTGACGCGCAACGGGCTTTATCTGACCCTCGTCGAGATGGGGGCACGGATCGATTTCCTGAACCCGCGCGAAGAGGGCGGCGAGCCGGTGGCCGACCTGCGGGTGCGGTTTTCCGATGCGATGCAGGGGATCGAGGTGCCCCCGGAACGCGCGCCCAGCATGATCGACGAATATCCGATCCTGTCGGTCGTCGCGGCGTTTTCGCATGGCAAGACGGTGATGCGGGGCGTCCGTGAGCTGCGGGTGAAGGAAAGCGACCGCATCGACGCCATGGCGCGCGGGCTGGAGGCTTGCGGTGTGCGGATCGAGGAGGATGAGGATACGCTTGTTGTGTACGGCATGGGGCCGGGCGGAGTGCCGGGAGGGGCGACCTGCGCGACCCATCTGGATCACCGCATCGCCATGAGCTTTCTGGTGGCCGGCATGGCCGCGCGGGCCGAGATTGCGGTGGATGACGCCAGCCCCATCGTGACCTCCTTCCCGATCTTCGAAGGGCTGATGAATGGCCTTGGCGCGGCGATCCGGCGGGGGTGAGGGACGGTTTGCCCCGGGGCTCTGCCCCGGACCCCGGAGTATTTGGAAAAGGTGCAAGCATGATCTTTACGGTTGCCATTGACGGACCGGCGGCGGCGGGCAAGGGCACGATCAGCCGGGCCGTGGCCGCAAGGTTCGGCTTTGCGCATCTGGATACCGGCGCGCTTTACCGCGCCGTCGGCGTGAAGGGCGGCGATCCTGTGGGGGTGGCGCGGGCGCTGGTCCCGCAGGATCTGGAGCGGGACGATCTGCGCTCGCTGGAGGCGGGGCAGGCGGCAAGCCGGGTGGCGGCGATCCCCGAGGTGCGGGCGGCACTGGTGGCATTTCAGCG
>JALQTL010000176.1 GCA_023260935.1 Paracoccaceae bacterium | reverse complement strand
TGGGGTGGGGTTGCGGCGGGTACGCTCGACAGGATGACGGCGATCATCTGTTCGATCCGTTCGATCGGCACGCCCGAAATCCGCTTTTCCAGCCCCAGCAGAACCATGCCATGCACCGATGAAAACAGCGCCCGCGTCATCAGGTCGATCTGGCCCTGGGTCCAGCCGGGGAAAATCTGGCGCAAGGGGGCGGCGATGATGCCGAAAAGCCCGGCCAGTTCGGCCAGATACCAATCCGGCGCCCGGCTTTCGACAGACATTTCAAGGTCGAACAGCGCCCGCCAGCTGCGGGTATTTTCGGCGGCAAAACGCAGATAGGCTTTTGACATGGTAACCAGCTGCTGTTCTGGCGGCAGTGCCGGACCATCAAGCGAGGCGAGGACCGCCGCCCCCAGCCGCCGGAAGGTGCGCCCGTTCACGGCCATGACCAGTTCATTCAGGTCCGCCACCACATTGTAGATCGCGCCAAGCGCGCAGCCTGCCTCGCGCGCCAGATCGCGGGCCTTCAAGGCCGCCAGACCGTCAGCCGCGATGCGCCTTTCGGCAATGTCGATCAGACGCTGGCGCAACGCCTCGCGCCGTTCTTCCGTGCTGGCCGGGGGCCTGGTCATGCACACCTCCGTGAACTTTGTTCAGAGGTAGCGCATGCCGGCGAAAAGCAAAAGCCTCAGGTCTTGTGCGGCAGGGTAGAGGGCGCGCCGCCTTCGAACCTGTTGCCTTCGGAATAATCGCAGGGGGCCTCTTGCATCTGAAGATGCAGGCCGGTGCCAGTATAGGGGTGGGCGCGGGCCACATCCTCGTCAAATTCGATCCCCAGCCCCGGCGCTTCGGGCGGCAGGATATAGCCGGCTTCCCAGCGGATCGAATTCCGGATCAGCTTCTGGTGGAAGGCGCCCCCCGTCTCGATCGTTTCGGCGATCAGCAGATTGGGGATCGAGGCCGCGAAATGGACATTCGCCGCCCATTCCACCGGGCCGGCATAAAGATGCGGGGCCATTTCGGCGTTGAACACCTCGGCCATGGCCGCAATCTTCTTGGCCTCCCAGATGCCGCCCACCCGGCCAAGTGCGGGTTGCAGGATCTTGACCCCGCCCGCCCGCAAAAGCGTGCCGAATTCGGCCTTTGTCGTCATCCGTTCGCCTGTGGCCAGCGGCACGCGGACCTGTTTTGCCACCTCGGCGAATTCCAGCAGGTTGTCGGGGGGAATCGGCTCCTCGTACCAGAGCGGATTATAGGGCTCCAGCTCGCGACCTATGCGGATCGCGCCGGGGGTGGTGAACTGGCCATGGGTGCCGAACAACAGATCGACCCGGTCACCCACCGCGGCGCGAATCGCCTTGCAGAAAGCGACGGAGCGGGTGATGTCGCTCATCGCCGGTTCGTGGCCGCCGCGAATGGTATAGGGGCCGGCGGGATCGAACTTCACGGCCGTGAAGCCCAGATCCATGAAGCGCACGGCGGCGGCGGCGGCGGCATCGGGGTCCACCCAGAAATCGGCCGATTCGTTGCCCGGTTCGGGATAGAGATAGGTATAGCTGCGGATGCGCTTGTTCATCATGCCGCCGAGCAGCGCCCAGACCGGCCGGTTGCGGGCCTTGCCGATGATATCCCAACAGGCGATTTCAAGGCCCGAGAAGGCCCCCATCACCGTGGGATCGGGCCGCTGCGTGAAGCCCGAGGAATAGGCGCGGCGGAACATCAG
>JALQTL010000060.1 GCA_023260935.1 Paracoccaceae bacterium | reverse complement strand
TGGCGATGTGCGTGAACGATCTGGTCTGCCAAGGGGCAGAGCCTTTGTTCTTTCTGGATTATTTCGCCACCGGCAAGCTGGATGTCGATCAGGCCACGCGCATTGTCGAAGGCATTGCCGAAGGCTGCGCACAATCGGGCTGCGCACTGATCGGGGGCGAAACGGCAGAAATGCCGGGCATGTATCACGACGGCGATTTCGATCTGGCCGGCTTTGCCGTGGGGGCGATGGAACGCGGGCAGGATCTGCCGCGCGGAGTGGCCGCGGGCGATGTTCTGATCGGGCTGCCATCTTCGGGCGTGCATTCCAACGGATACAGCTTCGTGCGTAAGGTGGTAGAGCTTTCCGGCCTTGGCTGGGATGCGGCCTCGCCCTTCTCGGACGGGACGCTGGGGGCGGCGCTGCTGGCGCCGACGCGGCTTTATGTCAAGCAGGCGCTGGCAGTGCTGAAGGCGGGCGGGCTGCACGGGCTTGCCCATATCACCGGGGGCGGGCTGACCGAAAACCCGCCGCGCGTGCTTCCCGAAGGGCTGGCCTGCCAGATCGACCTTGGTGCATGGACCCTGCCGCCGGTGTTCCGCTGGCTGGCCGAAACCGCCGGGATGAGCGAGGCCGAACTGCTGAAGACATTCAACTGCGGCATCGGCATGATGCTGGTGGTCGACCCCGGAAAAGCCGATGCCATTCTGGCGCAACTGGCTGCCATGGGCGAGGCGCCGGTGCGCATGGGCCAGATCATCGAAGGGCAGGGCGGGGTCGTCTATCAGGGCCGCCTGCTGTGATGCGCGTTGCCATCCTGATTTCCGGGGGTGGCTCGAACATGGTGCGGCTGGTTCAGGCCATGCAGGCCGAAGGCTTTGCCACGCCCGTGCTGGTTCTGTCGAATGATCCTGCGGCGGCGGGGCTGGCAAAGGCGCAGGCGATGGGCGTGCCGGTGGCGGCTGTCGATCACCGCCCCTTTGGCAAGGACCGCACTGCGTTTGAGGCCGCTTTGCTGCCCCCGCTGCTGGCAGCGGCGCCCGATGTGATCTGCCTTGCCGGTTTCATGCGGGTGCTGACACCCGAATTCGTGCGAAGCTTCGAAGGGCGGATGTTGAACATCCACCCGTCGCTGCTGCCGCTGTATCCGGGGCTGCACACCCATCAACGCGCACTGGATGCGGGCGATGCCGTGGCCGGCTGCACCGTGCATGAGGTGACGGGCGCGCTGGATGCGGGGCCGATCCTGGGTCAGGCGCAGGTGCCGGTGCTGCCCGGCGATACGGCTGATTCTCTGGCTGCGCGCGTTCTGGTGCAAGAGCATCGGTTGTATCCTGCCGTTCTGCGCCGCTTCGTGGCGGGGGACCGGACGCCGCTGGAATTGCCCCCGGACGCCTAGGCCGCAGCGATGATGCGCGCCGCCGGTCGGGGCATGATCGGTCGGGCAACGCCACGCCCGGTGCCGCGTGTGCTGCTGAGTGCGGGAAAGAGCCGACGGATCTCCTCCCGGGCCTCTCGTCCAAAGGCAGAGAGTGCCATGCCACCGGGGAACAGGCTTTCGGTCGGTGCGCCTTCGGCAAGGATGACCTCGTGATGTTCACACAATAGGTGAACATAGGTGATCATGGGTCTGCGGACGCGCCGGATGCTGCGCCCGTTGACCAGATGCAAGGCGGCAGCAAAGGTTTCCGGCTCGCCCGTTGTCAGTTCCGTAGTCCAACCCCGGCACAGCATGCGGTGTTGCGGCGACACCAAAAGGCGGCGGCTGTTGCCAAGGGTGTTCGCCTCGATCCGCACGGGCGCCATGGCGCCAAGCCCACAAACACGGCGGCGGCCGGCCCATGCGACGGGTTGAAAGCCATTGTCCAGCGTCTGAAGCCGGTCGCCCGGGCGGATCAGTTCCACCGCAACATCGCCCCTTTGGGTCTTTATCAATGTGCCGGCGGCAAAACAGGGGATGGAGGGTGGAGTTGACGGAAAGGCGAACAGATTGAGCGGTTCATAACGGGTCGGGTTGACCCCGGGGCCAATCTGCAATGTGCCCGGGGCAATGGGTGTGGTCTGAATCACAAGATTCGCCGAAGGCATGATCAGATGACTGCCCGATGTCGCCCGCCCGGAATACAGGCTGGGTTCCGGAGACAGGTTCGAATAGACCGGTGGATCCGGCGGGTCGTCGTCCGGCCATGAATGGACGGAAATCCGCGTTGCCGTGCTGAGGCTTGGCGTTGTGCCGTCCGGATAGGTGATCACCAGCCGGAAATAGGTGGTCGGACTGCCCAGAGGCGCCACACCATCCATCGTCAGTTTCACGCCATTCGAAGCGCCCGACTTGTGGATGGATGAAAACGTGGCGATCTGATCGCCACGAATGTAAACCTCGGTAGTGGGCATTTTTGCCTCTGACTGCTCAGCGGCAAGGATATCTTAATTTTTTGTCAATTTACAGGCAAAAGGCCACAAGATGCCACGGAACGGCCTTCATGCCGCCGTTTTCGGCCGGATGGGCGGGGTTTCCTCAGGATTGGTCGGTTGTCCCCGACGGACGGGTCAGGATCCACAGTGCCATCACTGACAGCACCACCGCCTGAATGCCCAGAACCTTCGGCGCCACGCCCAGCCACAGGCTGAGCCCGAAGGCAAGAGCCATGGCCAGAACCGAAAACAGCTTGGCCTTTTTCGGAATGCTGCCGTGCCGGCGCCAGTCCTGAATGGCGGGTCCGAAGACGGGGTGATGCCACAGCCAGTCATGCAGACGGGGGGATGACTTGGCAAAACAGGCTGCCGCAAGGATCATCATCGGCGTCGTGGGCACCAGCGGCAGCACGATCCCGGCCAGACCGATGGCCACCGACAGCAGCCCTATGGTGGCCCAGAGGGCGCGCATCAGTGCGACCTTTCCGGGCGGCAGGGGGGCTGTTGGCTGGCCATGTCCGGTTTCCTGATCCATTCCATTGGGGGGACAGTTAGGCTGGCGATCTGGGCAGGGAAAGACCCGCAGCGGCAAAATCGCTTTTCTTTCTGCCGGTCCGAACCTATAGCGGAATAACCCTGCGGGATGACCCCGCAACGCGATCAAGGATGCCCATGCGCACGATTATCACCACCGAAGACCTGGCGGCCTTCTGCAATCTTGCCAAAGCCGCCCCTTATGTGACCATCGATACCGAGTTCCTGCGCGAGCGCACCTATTGGTCGAAGCTGTGTCTGATCCAGATGGCGCTGCCCGGCAAGACGGGCGAGGCGGTGCTGATCGACCCGATCGAGGGCGCGGACATGAGCATGGAGCCGCTTTACGATCTGTTCCGCCACAAGGATACGGTCAAGGTATTCCACGCGGCCCGGCAGGATCTTGAGATATTCTTTGTCGAAGGCAATGTCTTTCCCGACCCCTTGTTCGATACGCAGGTGGCCGCCATGGTCTGCGGCTTTGGCGAACAGGTCGGATATGAAACGCTGGTGCGCAAGATCGCCCGCGAAAATCTGGACAAGACCAGCCGCTTTACCGATTGGTCGCGGCGCCCGCTTTCAGATGCGCAGAAGGAATATGCCCTTGCCGATGTCACCCATCTGCGCGTGATTTACGAATGGCTGGCTGCCCAGCTTGAAAAGAACGGCCGTGCCCGCTGGGTCCAAGAGGAACTGTCGATCCTGACCGATCCGGCCACCTATACCGTTCACCCCGAGGAAGCCTGGCTGCGGATCAAGACGCGCACCCCCTCGGGCCGGTTTCTGGCGATGGTCAAGGAACTGGCGCGGTTCCGCGAAGACTATGCCCAGTCGAACAATGTGCCGCGCA
>JALQTL010000427.1 GCA_023260935.1 Paracoccaceae bacterium | reverse complement strand
CCATCGCCGAGATCGAGCCCCGGCTGTTTTCCTTCAACGCGCCCTTCGGCGCCTGCCCGGCCTGCGATGGCCTTGGGGTAGAGCTTTTCTTTGACGAACGCCTTGTGGTTCCCGATCAGGGGCTGACGCTGATGCAAGGCGCGATTGCGCCATGGGCCAAATCGAAATCGCCCTATTTCACCCAGACCATCGACGCGCTTGCAAAGCACTATGACTTTGACAAGAAAAAGAAATGGAAGGACTTGCCCGCCCATGTGCAGCAGATGTTCCTGCACGGATCGGGCGGGGAAGAGATCGATTTCCGCTATGATGAAGGCGGGCGCATCTATCAGGTACGGCGGGTGTTCGAAGGCGTCATCCCGAACATGGAACGGCGCTACCGCGAAACCGACAGCGCTTGGAGCCGCGAGGAAATGGAGCGGTTCCAGAACAACCGCGATTGCGGCGCCTGTGGCGGCTATCGCCTGAAGGCCGAGGCTCTGGCCGTAAAGATTGCCGGGCTGCACATCGGTCAGGTCGTGCGCATGTCGATCCGCGAGGCGCATGCCTGGATCGGCTCGGTCCCCGAGGCGTTAAGCCAGCAGAAGAACGAAATCGCCCGCGCTATTCTGAAGGAAATCCGCGAACGCCTTGGATTCCTTGTGAATGTCGGCCTTGATTACCTGACGCTTTCACGCAACGCCGGCACGCTTTCGGGCGGGGAAAGCCAGCGGATCAGGCTGGCCAGCCAGATCGGCAGCGGCCTGACCGGGGTGCTTTATGTGCTGGACGAACCCAGCATCGGCCTGCATCAGCGCGATAATGATCGGCTGCTGACCACGCTGAAGAACCTGCGCGATCAGGGCAATACCGTGCTGGTGGTGGAACATGACGAAGACGCGATCCGCGAGGCGGATTATGTCTTTGACATCGGCCCCGGTGCGGGGGTGCATGGCGGGCGGGTCATTGCCCATGGCACCCCGGCCGAAGTGGCGGCAGACCCGGCCAGCCTTACCGGGCAGTATCTTTCCGGCACCCGCGAGATTGCCGTGCCCAAGGTGCGGCGCAAGGGCAGCGGCAAGTCGCTGACGGTGGTTGGCGCCACGGGCAACAACCTGAAGGCCGTGACCGCCGAATTTCCCTTGGGCAAGTTCGTTTGCGTGACCGGGGTGTCGGGCGGCGGCAAATCCACCCTGACGATCGAGACGCTTTTCAAGACCGCGGCAATGAAACTGAACGGCGCGCGTGAAACGCCGGCGCCTTGCGAGACGATCAAGGGGTTCGAGCATCTGGATAAGGTGATCGACATCGACCAGCGCCCCATCGGGCGGACTCCGCGTTCAAATCCAGCTACTTACACCGGGGCCTTCACACCGATCCGCGACTGGTTCGCCGGCCTGCCAGAGGCCAAGGCCCGTGGCTATCAGCCGGGGCGGTTTTCCTTCAACGTCAAGGGCGGGCGGTGCGAGGCATGTCAGGGCGACGGGGTCATCAAGATCGAGATGCACTTTCTGCCGGATGTCTATGTCACCTGCGAAACCTGCAAGGGGCAGCGCTACAACCGCGAAACGCTTGAGATCAAATTCAAGGGCAAGTCGATCTCCGACGTGCTGGACATGACCTGCGAAGACGCGCAAGAGTTTTTCAGCGCCGTGCCGGCGATCCGCGAAAAGATGGATGCGCTGTGTCAGGTGGGGCTTGGCTATATCAAGGTGGGCCAGCAGGCCACCACGCTTTCGGGGGGCGAGGCACAGCGGGTCAAGCTTTCAAAAGAGCTCAGCCGCCGGGCGACGGGGCGCACGCTCTATATTCTTGATGAACCGACCACTGGCCTGCATTTCGAAGATGTGCGCAAGCTGCTGGAAGTTCTGCATGAACTGGTCGAGCAGGGCAATACGGTGGTGGTGATCGAACACAATCTGGATGTGATCAAGACCGCCGACTGGATCATCGACATCGGCCCCGAAGGTGGCGATGGCGGGGGCAGGATCGTGGCGACCGGCACGCCCGAGGATGTGGCGCGGGTCGAGGCAAGCCATACCGGGCGCTATCTGAAAGACATGCTGAAACCGCGCCGCGTGGCGGCGGAATAGCCCCGTGCAACAGCCCCAAGGCCCCGCGTTTCCGGGCCCATGACCGGCCCGCGCCCAAAACGGGCGCGGACCTTTTACAGCCGGTATCGTCAGGCCTTTTTCATCGGGCAGGTGGACACCCCCAGAACGCTGTAGAGCGGGCAGCTTGATATCAGCGCGGTAGCCAGCGGCACGATGCCGATCAGCTTGGCATAATGCCAGAAGCCTTGCCCCTGATCGACAAAGAACCAAGCGAGCAGGGCAACCCCGACCACGATACGCAGAATGCGGTCAACGCCGCCCACGTTTGTCTTGAACATGGCAGATCCTTTCCTGAACCTGTCGGCATCTTGCCGAACCGTGCGCACAGTCTAGGCCGGCCAAGCCCTCAGGTCTGTGATCTGGTCACACAAGCGTTGCGGCAAGCTGCCGCAAGGCCAGGGGCTGAAGGATGCGCACCTCACCCCGGTCGGTCTTGATCCAGCCTTCGCGGGCAAAGGCGTCCATCCGGCGGCTGACCACTTCTCGTGCCGATCCGATCCGGGCGGCAAGCTCCGCCTGTGTGGCCAGCACCACATCATCGCGCGCAAGATCCAGCAGCGCCTCGGCCAGCCGGCTTTCCACCCGGCCAAAGGCCACCCGTTCCAAGAGCCGCGTCACATCCTGCATGCGCCGGGCCAGCGTCACCATGATATGCGCGCGAAAGGCCGCATCTTGATCGATCAGGGCCATGAACAGCGGGCGGGGGATCACCACCAGCTCAGCCTCGCTGGCCGCAATGGCCTCGGCTGAATAGGGCTCGGTTCCCATCAGGCCTAGGGTGGTCTGGATGCACGACTGGCCGGGCTCTACCGCGTAAAGCAGGATCTCGCGCCCCGAAGGCCCGGTCAGATGAACTTCGATCCGCCCCGACAGGACGACCGGGAAGCCCTTTGCACTGTCGCCCGGGGCGAACAGGACGGCCCCCTTGGGCAAACGCAAGGCTGGCAAGGCACGCAATCGTTGCGAGGCTTCGGGGCTCAGGTCGTGGAAGGTTTCGGTCCAGTCTGCCATGGTGCTCCGCCCATCATGCCCGGCATTTCTGCCACGCAAAGGCAGCCCGGCACAACCTGCCGTGAAGGGGATGATTCGCGGGTTTTTTGCCTTTTTCTGGCTGGGCGGCACGGCTGACTTGCGCCGATTCCTGAACAAAGAACACGTTTGGGGTGAATGTCTGCTGAACGATGAACAAACAAACAACCCATGGATGAATCTGAATGAATGCGGCCGAAATGTGTTCGAAATTGGGTCGAGAAAGGGATATTTCTAGGCAGATAAAGGTGCCGGTGGCCGTGGTGTGTTCGAACTGGGCATTTAACGAAGATCGGAGGATCTTATGAAAATATTGACGACGATTTTGGCCTCTGCCGCACTCACGGCTTCGGTCGCTTTCAGTGCCTCGGCTGCGACTTGCAGCGACTTTGTCATGACGGGCATTGATCCTCATGCCGGGTGCTTTGTTGGTGAAGACGGGGTTGGTGGATCGGGCAATGACTCCGCAAGTCTTCTGAACGCCGTTATTCCCGATGGGCTGTTCGGCCTCGATACTTGGAACCTCATCGCACGGGACAATGACCTTGACGGCACTGACACTGGCGTCGCTTCTGCCATGACCGTTTCGGGGTCGCTCATCTCGGGCACCATCACGCTGGCAAGCACAATCTTCGATCTGTACGATCATGTCGCCATCGTGCTGAAGTCCGGTGGTGGTCTGGACCCTGAATTCTGGGTTGCCTACAAGGCCGTGGATGGTGTCTTCGAATATGACTACCAATCGATCTTCCTGAACAAGAAGGGCAAGGTTGGTGAGCTGAGCCACATCAGCCTCTACGGCACCCCGGCAGAACTGCCGCCCGTGCCGCTGCCGGCTGCCGGCTGGATGCTGATCGCGGGCATCGGGGGTCTGGCGGCGCTGCGTCAGCGCAAGCGGGCCTGATCCTTTCCCGCCAACGGAAAGCTTACGACTTGGAAGGGCGGTCCCGGTAGGGGCCGCCGCTTTATTTGGCCCGGGCGGCGGCCGGTTGGGGCGAATCGTGGCTGCGCTCTGGCGGCCACGATTGTTCCTGAAAATCGGCCCTTGATCCTGAAGGGAAGGGGTTGTTCTGCCTTCGGCTACAACCTTGCCCTAATTTGGCCAAAATTCCGAAACTCGTTGATTCCGGCCGTTTCTGGCCCGATAGCTCATCCCGGGGGCGCAGACAGGTTCATTTTGACAGCCGCCAAACGGGGCAGGGCTTGGCTCTGCAATGTGTAAAGGCGATATGGAGTATAGTATGCAGACGGCATTTCGTACCACGGCGCTGGCCGGATCGGTTGCCATGGCAATGGCCCTGACCACGGGCGCCGCCTCGGCCGCGACAGTTACATTTGATTTCACCGCCGCCAATTCGGGCGTCGCCTCGGCGCTCAGCTATACGGTTGGGGGCGTGACGCTGGATGTCACCAGCACCGGCGGCAACGGCCGGGTGCAGACATGGGCGGGCTTTGGCCTTGGCGCCCCGACAGACAGCCACCATCAAGTCGATTCATACGGTATTCCCGAAACGGTCAACTTCGTGTTCTCGCGGCTGGTGCAGCTGGTCACCGTCACCTTCAACGCTGCCTATGTGGATCCCTGGGATGATTTCGCCCTTGGTCAGGATGGCGCGGTGCTTGCCACGCTGGACGTGACACCTTCGGTCGATGTCAGTGGGCTGACGTCGCTGGCCGATGACTTTTCCATCGGCGCGGTCGGATCGGTCAACTTCCGCAGCAAGGCCTCCTTCTCCTTCGACGATGACGCCTGCGAGAAGGTGGGCAAGAAGAAGGGCAGCACGGAATACAACTGCTATTCCGCCTTCAAGATCACTTCGCTGACGGTAACCTATGAAGACCTGCCGCCGCCGCCCCCGCCGCCGCCGGTGCCGCTGCCTGCGGCGGGGGGGCTGCTACTGGGCGCTTTGGGCGGGCTGGCCGCGCTGCGTCGGCGCAAGCGCTGATCAAGGGTGATTGAAACGAAAAAGGGCGGCCCCGGGGGCCGCCCTTTCTTATTGACGCACCCGGCCTGTTCTCAGTCCATGGCCTTGAAGTTGAAGGCAGAGCCTTCCTTGATGCCGCTGGGCCAACGCGAGGTGATGGTCTTCGTGCGGGTGTAGAAGCGGAAGGCATCGGGGCCGTGCTGGTTCAGGTCGCCAAAAGCCGATTTCTTCCAGCCGCCAAAGGTGTGATAGGCCAGCGGCACCGGGATCGGCACGTTGATCCCGATCATGCCCACGTTGACGCGGTTGGCGAAATCGCGCGCCGTATCTCCGTCGCGGGTGAAGATGGCGGTGCCGTTGCCGTATTCGTGATCCATGGCTAGGCTCAGCGCCTCTTCATAGGTCTTGGCGCGCACGGTCGAAAGGACCGGGCCGAAAATCTCCTTGCGGTAGATGTCCATGTCGCGGGTCACATGGTCAAAGAGATGCGGGCCGACAAAGAATCCGTCCTCATAGCCCTGAAGCTTGAAGTTGCGGCCATCGACCACCAGCTTGGCCCCCTGCGCCACGCCCGAGTCGACCAATTTCAGGATATTGGCCTTTGCCGCGGCGGTGACAACGGGGCCGTAATCCACGTCATCGCCGGCGGTGTAGGGCCCGACCTTCAGCTTTTCGATCCGAGGCACCAACTTTTCGATCAGCCGGTCGGCGGTTTCATCGCCCACCGGCACGGCAACCGAAATGGCCATGCAGCGTTCGCCCGCCGCGCCATAGCCGGCCCCGATCAGTGCATCGGCGGCCTGATCCAGATCGGCGTCGGGCATGATGATCATGTGGTTCTTGGCCCCGCCA
>JALQTL010000401.1 GCA_023260935.1 Paracoccaceae bacterium | reverse complement strand
GCCACGATTGGCGTGGCGCGGTGAATAATCACCTCTGGCCTGACTCGCAAGAGGGAAAATGCGTCAGACCGGGGATGCGTCTTCCAGGCGCAGTTGCACCTTCGTGCGCCCGCCCCAGTGGTTCAGTTCAAGCCGGCCGGTCAGGTGAAAGCGGCGAAGGCCGGGGGCTTCCAGTGCAGGGCCCAGCGGGCTGTCGAAAGCGCCAAAGGCCATCGCCTCGATCTGCGCGCCGACGCCATCGCCGAAAGCCAGCTTCAGATGGCGGTCGCCGATCCGGCGGGGCTGGACTGCGGCCCCGGCAAAGGCAAAGCGCGGGGCAGGGGCGGCCTGGCCGAAAGGGCCCGCGGATTCGATCTGTTCGACAAAGGCCGGGGTCGCCGCCGAGGGCATCAAGAGGCTGTCCACCCGCAATTCGCGCGGGCCTTCCACGCCCGCCCCCTGCCGGGCCAAAAGGTCGCCCAGCCGGGCCATCGCGGCTTCCAGCTGGTCTTGCGCCACGCTGAGCCCGGCCGCCATCCGGTGCCCGCCGCCCTTCAGCAGCAGCCCTTCGGATGCCAGGCGCTGCACTGCGGCGCCCAGATCGACCCCGGCAACCGACCGGCCCGAGCCCTTGCCGACCCCGCTTTCCAGCCCGATCACGATGGCGGGGCGGTTGGTCGCCTCTTTCAGCCGTGCGGCGACGATGCCCACCACGCCGGGATGCCAGCCGGTCCCCGCGGCCCAGACAAGCGGCCCGTCCAGCCCACGCGCCTCGGCCTGGGCCATGGCTTCTTCGCGGACGCGTTCGGTGATGTCGCGGCGTTCGGTGTTCAACTGGTCAAGCCGCGCCGCGATCATGGCCGCTTCGCGTGGGTTGTCGGTGGCCAGCAGGCGCGCGCCCAGATCGGCCTGCCCGATGCGCCCGCCCGCGTTGACCCGGGGGCCCAGCACAAAGCCAAGCGCATAGGGGGTGGGGGCCTGATCCATCCGCGCCACATCAGCCAGCGCCACCAGCCCGGGCCGTTCCCGCCGCGCCATCACCTTCAGCCCCTGGCGCACCAGCGCACGGTTGACCCCGATCAGCGGGGCGACATCGGCCACAGTGGCAAGCGCCACAAGATCGAGCAGCCCCATCAGGTCAGGGCCCTGCTGACCGGCGCCGCGCAGTTGCCGGTTCGCCTCGACCAGCATCAAGAAAACCACCGAGGCCGCACAGAGATGGCCAAGGCTGCCGTCTTCATCCTGCCGGTTCGGGTTCACCACCGCCAGGGCTGGGGGCAGGGTTTCCGCACCAAGGTGATGGTCCAGCACGATTACATCGCAGCCCGCCGCGGCAATCGGTTCATGGCTGAGCGTGCCGCAATCGACACAGATGATCAGATCATGCTGCGCCCCCAGCGCCTGCATCGCGGGCACGTTCGGGCCATAGCCTTCGTCGATCCGGTCAGGGATATAGAGTGTGGCCTGATGCCCCATGGCGCGCAGCCAGATAAGGAGGAGGGCAGCAGATGACCCGCCATCCACATCGTAATCGGCAAAGACGGCGATGCGCTGCCGCCCCTTCACCGCGGCCAGAAACCGGCTTGCGGCCTTGCCCATGTCGCGCAGCGTCAGAGGATCGGGCAGCAGGTCGCGCAGCGCGGGCGCAAGAAAGCCCGCCACATCGGCCGGGGCGACGCCGCGCCTCACCAGCGTCAGGCAGAGCGGCAGGGGAAGCCGCGTGGCCTGTGCCATGGCTTCGGCCTGACGGTCCTCATCCTCCGAGGGGCCGACCCAGCGGCGGCCGAGGATCGAGTTTTCGACATTCAGAAAGGCGCGCGATGTCATGGCACGGGTCTGCACCAAGCGGCGGCGCGCTTCAACTGCAAAACCTGCGCATGGCGGAGGGCGGGGACGCCTCCGGCGAGAGTATTTGTCAAAAGGTGCAAGTGGCAGGCGCGAATGTTTGGGGCGCGCGGCCCGGCACCAGGGCCGCGCCGGATTTCGTCAGCGGATCGGGTTACGATAGACCATGCGGCGCACCGAACCGGTTTTCGACCGCATAAGGATGGTTTCCGCCGTCAGATAGCCCGGTTCGCGCTTGATCCCGGCCAGCAGGCTGCCGTCCGTCACCCCGGTTGCGGCGAAGATCACATCGCCGCGCACCAGATCGTCACGGGTGTAGACGCGGTCAAAATTGGTGATGCCGGCCTTGCGGGCGCGGGCGCGTTCGTCATCGTTGCGAAACAGAAGCTTGCCGAAGAACTGACCGCCCATGCATTTCAGCGCGGCGGCGGCCAGAACGCCTTCGGGCGCCCCGCCGGAGCCCATGTACATGTCGATGCCCGTCACATCCGGTTCGGCGCAATGCATGACGCCGGCCACATCGCCATCGGTGATCAGGCGGATCGAGGCGCCGGTCGACCGGATTTCGGCGATCATCTCATCGTGGCGGGGGCGTTCGAGCACGCAGACGGTGATGTTTTCGGTGGACACGCCCTTGGCGGCGGCAAGGGCCGAGACGCGTTCCGAGGGGCTCATCGCCATGGTCACGACGCCGGTGCGGTAGCCCGGGCCGATGGCCAGCTTTTCCATATAGACATCGGGCGCATGCAGCAGGCTGCCACGGGGCGCCATGGCAATCACCGTCAGTGCGTTCGGCATGTCCTTTGCGGTGAGCGTGGTGCCTTCGAGCGGATCAAGCGCGATGTCCACAGCCGGGCCCTGGCCGGTGCCGACTTCTTCGCCGATATAGAGCATCGGGGCTTCATCGCGTTCGCCTTCGCCAATCACCACCACGCCCTTGATGTCGAGCAGGTTCAGCTGATCGCGCATGGCGTTGACGGCGGCCTGATCGGCGGCCTTTTCATCCCCCCGCCCGATCAGCTTGGCGCTGGCAAGGGCCGCGGCTTCGGATACCCGGGCAAGTCCGAGGGAAAGCAGGCGGTCTTGAAATTCGCGGGCGTCGGCCATGGTCAGTCCTTTTGTCAAATCATGCGGCCGGATTAGCGCGCGAACCGGCCATCGGCAAGGATGGTGGCGCTAACGCGCCGCCATTGGCCGGGCATTGCAGAAAAACCGTCACCGTGCTGCAAGACAGCCGGTTCGGCACGGCAGAATTGTCGTGCTGCGCACCGCAGGCCGCATCAGACCTCTTCGATGCGCAGAGCCACCGGTTCGCCGACCAGAACGCCGGTCTGGCCGAACTGGCCAAGGGCATGGGCAATATCGGCAGGGGCTGCCTTGTGGGTGACGATCAGGACCGTGGCCTTTTCATCCGCCTCGCCATGCTGGTTCAGCTGGCGCATCTGGTCGATCGAGATGCCGGCCTCGCCGATGCAGGTGGCGATCTTGGCAAGGGCGCCGGGTTTGTCCAGCAGCGTCATGCGCAGGTAATAGGCTGCGGGCGTGGCCGATTTCGCGGCGACCGCCTGTTGCAGCGTCGCGGCAGGCTGGCCAAAGGTGGAAAGGCGCAGTCCGCGGGCAAGGTCGATCACATCGCCCATGACGGCGCTGGCGGTGGGGCCCTCGCCGGCACCGGGGCCGCGCATGACGATCTGGCCAACGCTGTCGCCTTCCAGCACCACCACGTTGGTGCCGCCCTGCAACTGGCCCAGGGGGCTTTCGGCAGGGACAAGGCAGGGCGTCATGCGCTGTTCCAGCCCGCGGCCGGACAGTTGCGCAACGCCCAGAAGCTTGATGTGATAGCCCATTTCATCGGCCAGATTGATGTCTTCGGTCGAGACATTGCCGATGCCTTCCAGTTCCACCTTGTCAAAGGCCACGCGGATGCCGAAGGCGATCGCTGCCAGCAGGGCAAGCTTGTGGCCGGCATCGATGCCGCCGACATCAAGATTGGGGTCGGCTTCCAGATAGCCCAGTTGCCGCGCCTCTTCAAAAACCTGATCGTAGGAAAGGCCTGCGTTCTGCATCCGGGTCAGGATGTAGTTGCAGGTACCGTTCATCACCCCCATCACCCGGGTGATGCGGTTGCCGGCAAGGCCTTCGGTCAGCGCCTTGATCACGGGAATGCCGCCCGCCACCGCGGCTTCGAAGCGGATCACCCGGCCCGCAGCCTCGGCCGCTTCGGCAAGGGCCTGCCCGTGATGGGCCAGCAGTGCCTTGTTGGCGGTGACCACATCCTTGCCGGCAGCAATCGCGGCTTCGGTCGCGGCGCGCGCCGGGCCTTCATGGCCGCCCATCACCTCGACGAAGACATCCACATCGTCGCGCCGGGCAAGGGCTACGGGGTCGGTTTCCCAGGCATAGGCGGAAAGGTCCGCATCGCGGTTCTTGGTGCGGTCGCGCGCCGATACGGCGGTGATCACCACAGGGCGGCCGGCGCGGGCGGCGATGAGGTCGGCGTGCCGTTGCACGATCTTGACAACGCCGATGCCGACGGTTCCCAGACCGGCCAGACCGATACGCAGGGGCGAGGCAGGGGAAGACATGGGGGCACTCCGTCGGAAAGATAGGGGGCAAGGGTTTCGGGCGCTCTTAGCCGGTCTGTCCGGCCAAGGCAACGCGGGCCATCGCCGCTATTGGCTGCGCAACCGCGCCGCGCGGGCGCGCAAGGCTGCGGTGCGGGCTTCGAGAGGGCCGATCACGGCGCTGCCGTCTTCCAGCGCATCGCCCTGGGCCAGGATATCCTCGACCGGCAAAAGGGTTGGCGGCGCGGCGACCGGCCCCGACGCCTTTCCCACGGCATCAGGAAAGGTGGCACAGGCAGACAACAGCAGCACAAGCAGGGCAGGGGCGGGAAAGCGGGTCATCATACCATCGCGGCAGGGGCTTTGGCGCAACCCTAGAAGCCGCGGCGCGCGGCGGCAAGCCCGTCTGCCTCTGCCGCCCCCGAACCCGCTCTGCATCGCCCCCTCGACCCAGCGACCCGTCTCGGCTATCTGGCAGGACAGGACAGCGCAAAAGGACAAGCCGTGACCCGTTCCGACCCGCCCGAGACGATCCTTGCCGAATTGCGCCCCTCGCCCCCGCGGCGGATCATCGGGGTGGCCATCTTGGGCGGGCTTGGCGTCATTCTTCTGTGGTTCGGCCTGCGCTTTCCGACGGACCCGATCCTGTGGTCGGTTTTTCTGGCGGCCTTTGGCGGGCTTTCCATCTGGCTGTCATGGCGGATGTGGCAGGCAAGCGCGCGCGGCCTTGTGCTGACGCGCGAAGAATTGCGCGATACCAGTGGGCGGCGGCTGGTGGCGCTTGCCGATATTCGCGGTATTGACCGGGGCGTTTTTGCGGTAAAACCGGCCGGGGGCTTCACCATCGTTACCGCAAACGCCCAAGCCCGGGCGTGGGAACCCGGGCTGTGGTGGCGTCTGGGCCGGAGGATCGGCATCGGCGGTGTCACCCACCGCCACGAAGGGCGCTACATGGCCGAGGTGCTGGTCGAGATCATTGAGGCCCGCAAGCGCGGCTGACCGGCGATCAGCCGCAGGCGATGCCTTCAAAGCAGATTCGCGGCACAAAACGCGGACGGGTCACGATGAAGTTTTCAAACTCTTGATCCCCAACACGCATGAAATAGGCCGGCGTTTCCCCGAAGGCGGGAGAGAAGTCGACATGAGTTTCCAAAAGAACGATGGAGTCGCCATCAGCCATCGCGGGGATGTGCTGCACCAGACCTTGCAGTGTTTCGGTTGTCAGATTCAGCATCTCGCCATAGGGCGAGCGGGACCAGACAATTTCATAGCGATCGCGCACACCGCTGTAGGTGATGCTGGAAAAGCGCATCCGCACCGGCAGTTCGGGGCCAACCATGTATTGCATCACATCATGCAGGCCGCGCAGATAGGCATCGTTCACCGGCCGGCCTTCGCGTGTGATCATGTCGGAAATGGCATAGCTGGCCTTTTGCGCCGTATTCAGTGACCGGAACGCATCCCAATAGGTGTAAAGGCCGATGATGCAGAAGGCGAAGACCGGAAAGGTCAGGATCACCTCTGCCGCCATCACACCGTCTTCGCGCCGGAAGAACCGGCGGGCCAAGCGCTTCATCTGTTCAATCCTGCGCAACATGACACTCTACCTTCCCTGCCGTCACGACGGTTCATTCACGAAGGCGGAAACCGCCGCCATGCCGTAGCCGCCAGCCGCATCCTTTTGCAGCATCGCGCCGATGCCGGTGCCGGGGAACAGCGGTTCCACGATCACACAGGCCCTGACCAGCATGATCTCGTTCTGGACGCCGAGGTTGAACGACACCACGGGGACAATGTCCTCGTCACGGTTCACGCAGCTCACGGATGTGTTCGGCATTTGCCAGTTGGTCGTGTTGATCGGGTTCAATTCGATCGTGATGGTGCTTTCGCATTCGCCGATGATCCGGGCGCGGTTGCAGATTTCCCGCTTCAGCGTGTCTGTCGTGGGGTCTGGCAGCACCCCCAGACGCAGGTTGCGCATGGTCACGTCAAGCGCGTGCTCCAGCATCACCTGCTTTGTCATCAAGAGGCCGAGTTCAACCGCCCAGACGAACATGAACAGCACAATCGGAAAGACCAGCGTGAACTCGACGGCGGCGACCCCGTCCTCGTTTCGGCGGAACTCGCGCAGCCGGGAAAGGGACAGCCGTTTCATTGTGTCAGTCTCAACTGGCTGATGTTGCTGGCGATCGAGCGGAACGCGCTCTGGATTTCCAGCCCCGTGGCATCAAAGTAATGCGACGGTGTGCTGGCGCACTTTTCAATCTGATAGGCCCCGTTCTGTGGCGCTTCGAACGCAATTCCATAGACGATCACGTTCTCTTCACGGGCCCGGTTGCAGACGCCTTGAAGCTGGTCGTTCATGTCGCTGATAGCTGTCTTCGTGCGGAACATGTTCATCGCGTTGTTGTAGGCGGTGGAACTGCCACCGGCGGGGCGGGCATACATCTGCCATGCCACCCAGCTGACGCGCAGGTTTGCCCAGACCTGATCCCAGCTAAGCCGGGTCGCGCGCGACGCATCGGGCCAGGGGGCCGTGCGCCATTCGTTGCGGTGGGGAACCCAATAGTCGGCCGTGGTGCCGGACCTGTCCTGGTAGCGCGAATAGTAGCCGTCACTGCCCCGGAAGATGGTAGAGGCTTCGGTGCGATAGCCGTCATTCAGGCGTTCTTCCGCGAAATGTTCGCCGTCGGTCATCAGGATCACGACCTTCATGCCTTCGCGGTCGCCATATTCGAACGGGCGGCCGTTGAAATAGCCCGGGGTCGACCCGTCGGCGACCATGGCCGAGATGATCGGGCGCGAGCCGGGGTCAAGCAGCGTCATGCCCCATTTCATGCCCGCGTTGATCGAGGTGGCGCCAACAGCGGTCAGCCCGTCGATGTGGTTCTTCAGGGCGGTCTTGCTGTTGGTGGGCGGCAGGATGCGGTTGGTCGACGACACCGGGCACCAGCGGTTGGTGGCTCTGGGCGTTGCGGAGGAATCCGTGGCCGAGACATAGCCGGATGAGGTTGACGTGCTCGAGTATGTATCCACATGCCCCGTGACCGGCATGGCACCACTCAGGGGCATGCCCAGACCGCTGTAGACCGACGGCGGAAGGTCAAAGCAGTTGACGTCGTCAACGTTGTGGTCACCCACGCGGTTGGTGAACAGTTCCTGCATGTTCTGCGGCAGGTTGACCTGACCGTTATAGGGGATGATCGACATCGAGATGCGGTTTTCCCCGTCGGAATCCAGCACGGTGTCGACGAATTCCTTGGCGGCCGTCTTCAGGTTCGTCAGCTTGGACCCGGCCATCGAGCCCGACACGTCAAGCACCAGCGAGATTTCAACGTTCGTCACCCGCTGTTCGGCCACCGACAATGCCCGTGCTTCGATGTCAGAGACGACGCTTTGCGAATAAAGCCGCAGGAAGATGGGGTTGGTCGATGCCTTGGCTTCAGCGCGCACGGTGCGGAAGTTCAGCCCTTCGTCCACCTGAACCTGGGTAAGCTTGTCGGCCAGACCCGCCTTGGTGAAATAGTCGATCACCACCTCGTCCGCAGCAAGTTCCTGTGTCATCGAAGCCGCGGCGAGGGTCGAGCGGTCCAGCGTCTGCTGAAGCTCGGTGCGCGTGGTTTCAAAGCGCATGATATCGACGCCCATGCCCCCCAGCATGAACATCACGATCATCATGGCGACGGCAAAAAACAGCACCGTGCCGTCTTCGTCCTTAACGAAAGAGCAACGATGTTCCGGCATCTCTTGCGCGGTGTCGGCAGGCGGAAGCGACTCCGTTTCGGGGGCCAACCGGGCAGCAGGGATGGTATCGCGGCGCATGTCCAAACTCCATAATCGCCGAAAGTTCCGCCCCCACGGGCTTTCGGACACAGGTAATCTCCGGCACAGAACGCAGTCTCCGCGGCAAAATTGTGGCGAAAGTGGCGTTAACGATGGCGCTATGGGGCATCGGGAAACGATGGCCGGCCTGGCCGTTCATTGTCTCCCGGAAGGCGACGCTTGACCGTCTGGGCCGGTGGTTTGGGTGCCCGGCCCGTTTCTTGTTGCCTCAAATGCGAATCAACCGATCCTTGCCATTGTCGTGACCTGTGGCGATTCGAGGTGAATCCTTCACGATCTGCCGCTAGGGTTGGCCCGGGCGCAGAGCCGCGCCCAGCCTGACAGGGAGGGATGGCATGCAAAGGGATGGCGAACCGACATTTCGTGAGTCGGTGGATCTGATGTTCAACCGCGCCGTGCGGTTGATGGATCTCAGCCCGGGGCTGGAACAGAAGATCAGGGTCTGCAATTCGACCTATACGGTGCGTTTCGGTGTCCGTCTGCGCGGCAAGATCGAAACCTTCACCGGTTACCGCTCGGTCCATTCCGAACATATGGAGCCGGTCAAGGGAGGCATCCGCTATGCCCTGTCCGTCAATCAGGACGAGGTAGAGGCGCTTGCCGCCCTGATGACCTATAAATGCGCGCTGGTCGAGACGCCCTTTGGCGGATCGAAGGGCGGGTTGTGCATCGACCCGCGCCAGTGGGACGATCACGAACTGGAACAGATCACCCGCCGCTTCGCCTATGAGCTGATCAAGCGCGACCTGATCCATCCGGCGCAAAACGTGCCGGCCCCGGATATGGGCACGGGCGAACGTGAGATGGCCTGGATCGCGGACCAATACGCACGGATGAACACGACCGATATCAACGCCAAGGCCTGCGTCACCGGCAAGCCCCCCCATGCCGGCGGTATCCAGGGCCGGGTCGAGGCGACGGGGCGGGGCGTTCAATACGCCTTGCGCGAATTCTTCCGCCAGAAGGAAGACAAGGCCAAGGCCGGCCTTTCGGGTGATCTGGATGGCAAGCGCATTGTCGTGCAGGGTCTTGGGAACGTGGGCTATCACGCCGCCCGCTTCCTGAGCGAGGAAGACGGCGCAAAGATCATCGCTGTAATCGAACGCGATGGTGCGCTGTTCAATCCGGCGGGGCTGAATATCGAAGATATCCGTCAGTGGATGATCAAGCACGGCACCATAAAGGGCTACCCCTCGGCCACGTTCGAGGAAAACGGGGCAGGCTTTCTGGAAATCGATTGTGACATCCTGATCCCGGCCGCCATGGAAGGGGTGATCCACCGCGGCAATGCCGACAGGATCAAGGCCCCGCTGATCATCGAAGCCGCCAACGGACCCATTACCTTCGGCGCCGATGAAATCTTGCGCGCGAAGGGGATCGTCATCATCCCCGACATGTATGCCAACGCGGGCGGGGTGACGGTCAGCTATTTCGAATGGGTCAAGAACCTTAGCCACATCCGCTTCGGCCGCATGCAGCGCCGCGCCGAAGAGGCGCGCAGCCGCCTT
>JALQTL010000384.1 GCA_023260935.1 Paracoccaceae bacterium | reverse complement strand
GAACGGCAGCAAGATGTGGATTTCAAACGCGCCGATCGCCGATGTCTTCGTGGTATGGGCGAAATCCGAGGCACATGGCGGCAAGATCCGCGGCTTTGTGCTGGAAAAGGGGATGAAGGGCCTGTCCGCACCCAAGATCGGCGGGAAGCTGTCGCTTCGGGCATCGATCACCGGCGAGATCGTGATGAAGGATGTGGAGGTCGGTGAGGACGCCCTGCTCCCTTACGTCGAAGGCCTGAAAGGCCCGTTCGGCTGCCTCAACCGGGCACGCTACGGCATTTCATGGGGGGTTCTGGGATCGGCAGAGTTCTGCCTGCATGCTGCGCGCCAATACGGCCTTGATCGAAAGCAGTTCAATCGCCCGATTGCGCAGACTCAGCTTTTCCAGAAGAAGCTGGCTGACATGATGACCGATATCGCCCTTGGCACGCAGGCAAGCCTGCAAGTCGGTCGGCTGCTTGACGCGGCCAATGCGGCGCCCGAGATGATTTCGATCGTCAAGCGGAACAACTGTGGCAAAGCGCTGGAAGCTGCCCGGATGGCCAGGGACATGCATGGTGGAAACGGAATTCAGGAAGATTTCCAGATCATGCGCCACATGGTCAATCTTGAAACGGTGAACACCTACGAAGGCACCCACGATGTCCATGCCCTGATCCTGGGAAGGGCAATCACCGGGCTTCAGGCATTCTTCTGAAAACACCTCCCAGCACCTTCCGGCATGATGGCCGGAAGGTGCATTTCCTTTCGTTGCTTCGGTCATTCAACCAACAGTTACGGTTCGCGCCTGCCCCGGCCCAAAACGGGAAGAAATCTGTGCGATCCCCGCCTGAAAGCCTGTCAAGGTTCCATCCTCATTGCGCTCGGCCGCCGTGTAAAGGAATGCGGGTTCCGTCACGGTCTGGCGCCGGACCACTTCCCCCGCCAGAGAGGTAATCACAACCTCGTACGCCTCACGCTCTTCTGCCAAAGGAACGTCAAACCCTTCCCAGCTGTCTCCGCCAACCCTTGTGCGGCGGATCCATGACAATCTGGCACTGCCATCCTCCAAGACCTTCACCCTCGGATGCGCCACAGAAAGCGGTCGCAAGGCAAGGCCACGGATGGCGAGCGCGCGGTGCACCACATCGACATCGCCAAAACCCAAGGCTGCAACTCCGCTTCGGTAGTGCCTTTCTACACCTACCAACGTCGGCGGAAGGTCTACCTGCGCCACGGCCTCGTTCAGAAGAACGAAAAGACTGCCCACCGGCCATTCCTCAACCGGCGCCTTATCCGTGCCAAACTGGCCGCGCAGGCGCGTTGTCACCTCATAAGTGTCTGGCGCAACCAGAACCGCATCTGAAAACTGGATGATTTCCCATCCATCCACATCGCCAGAACCGATGGCCGCAAGGTTCACACCGTTCAGCAACGAATTCCGGGAAACGGAACTCAGTGCTCCATTCAAAAGCCTAATACGCAGGGCAGGCCCGCGGTCCAGAACACCAGCTCTACCGGGCAACAGGGGGGTCTCGGTTATGCCGACCGTCGCCGGCAGGTCGAAGATGCGGTTCACCACATAGCCTGCGTCCTCATCCGAAGACCAAAGCGCCACCGCCCCGGGCCATGGGCGCGCCGTCATTGCAACATGGGGCGCCCCAACCGCCTCATCGCCCGTGATCAGGGGCAGATCAAACCAAAGCGGCGTTACCGGAACAGGTGCAGCCTTTGCCACAAAAGTCCGATCTTCGACCTCTGTCACGGGCGCTTTGTAATGCGAACGCTCAATCCGCACCGCCTCGATGGACCGGGCCTCGTCAACCTCGACCCTGTCAACGCGAAAGCTCAGGCCTTCAAAGGAAATAATGCTTCCCACCCGCACCGATATGGCAGAGGGCGGCAACCGCAATTTCAGCACATCGCGCGACGAACGCGCTTCCGCCAGCCAACGGCTGACAGCGGAAGCTGCCTCAGCGGCCGATAGAGAAAGCGAAACTTCGGTCTGAGACGTGGTCTGATCCGCCCCCGTGGCAGATTTTGCATCTGCCACCCGGATGTCATAGTCGCCGTCCGCCGTCACATGGACAAGGCGCACGCTGTTGGGCACCTCCGCCTCGGGCACCTTCACCGCTTGCAGGCTTGTGGTTCCTCCTTCGTCGATCACGGCACCATCGCGATCAACTTCCACAACCGGCAACCCAAGCCGCGACACAAAGGAAAGTCGGCCCTCGGCCTCGATGGAATCAAAGCCATAGACAAGCGACAAGGGCTGCAAAACGGAACGCGCAGACGCCACATCCTGAGCGACATACCCGCGCACAAGACCGTGCAGTCGGCTTGTATCCACATCTTCCGCACCGCTGCGTTCGGCAATTTCCCTCACCACGGCGTCAAGCGGTTGTGCCGTCGCCCGGCCATTCAGACAATGTCCAAGACGGTGGTTCTCGCCATCTGCCCACTTCAGCGTATTGCGTGGAAATTCCGGAAAGGGCCGCGCATCCCATGCCCAGGCATAGCTGTGGTCAAAATCCACCATCGCACCGTCATAAAGGGCCGAGACCGGATTATTTTCAGGGTCGCGCCAGAACTCAGCCATCGCACGAAAATATTGCAGCTGAATATACGGGTCTTCGGCTCCGGTTGAATGATGGGGCAAGGCGGATTCCGATGATTTCGGATCATAGAACCGGTTTGGCGTATTGGTGCCCTTGTCAACCGCAGGACAGCCATATTCGGTAAAACGGATCGGTTTTGATCCCGGGCGCCAGACGGTGGGCAAACCGTTGCGGATCCCATCAATACGCTCATGATGCAGGCTAGCCCACCATGACCGAAAATCCTTGGGCCGGAATACCCAATCTTCACCATGCGCCCCGTCTTCGATGGGCGAACGGATCTGGGCATCGCGCGCCTCAGGGCTTGCATAGTACCACTCTGCCCCCTCGCCACCTGCAATGTTAGCCTTCAGATAGCCGATGTCATAGATCGAGCCCCAGTCGGCATCCAGATGCGCCGTCCCGTCGCGCCAATCTGAAATCGGCAAGTAGTTGTCGACACCGATGAAATCCACGGCATGGTGGTTCCACAAAGGGTCAAGGTGGAAATAGACATTCCCATCCACATGATAGCCGAAGTATTCCGACCAGTCTGCAGCATAGCTGATCTTCACCGAAGGCCCCAGAACCGCCCGAACATCGCTTGCCAGATCGATCAGCGCCGCCACGGCCGGAAAGCTGTGGTCAGCTCCCCGGATCGTAGTGATGCCCCGAAGCTCAGAGCCGATGCAGAAGGATTCAAGTCCACCCGCAACCTTGCACAGATGCGCATAGTGCAGGATGAACCGGCGATATCCCCAGTCCTCCGCATCGCCGGTGTAGTGGACATCCTCCCCCACAATTTCAAAGTCGGATGGCACGGCATTCCCAAAGAAAGCCGCCACCTCTGTCGCGGCATCAGGTGTCTGGTCAGGGCTTCCCTCTCGCCCCGGAGCAACCGAAAGGGTGATCCGGCCCCGCCACGGAAATGCGGGCTGCGTGACGCCTGCGTCATACGGGTTCGGAAGGCTGTTGCCGGGTATCTGGTCCATCAGGACAAAGGGATAGAACATCACGCTCTTGCCTTCGGCCGACAAGGCCCTGATCGCCTCGATCACCGAAAGATCGGATGGCGTTCCACCATAAACAGGCCGTCCCTCAATCTGCGGCAGTTCTTCCGCAAGACCACGCGCAATTCCACCTGACCGCCAAGGCATCCCCACAGCATCATCCAGCCTGCTTTCGACCTTTGGGCGAACCTGAAACTCGGCACAGCGCAGGTCACTCCCAAACCAGCAGATGACCAGCGAGACAGCCGTGCAGCCGGGCAGTTCACGGCGCATTTGGGCAAGGGATACGTCAAAATCTGTTTCCCCCGACGGCCCGCTGACGTTCACCACCCGCGATGTAGCAAATCCATCCGCCACCCGCGCCCGCCGGGTTGACAGCGCGTATTCCCCCGTTCCGGGGATAAGCGCCACCGCAGGGATCGCCGTCTGAAAATCCTGCACTTCACCGGCGGCCGCACCATTTGCCTGCCGGAACACCTCGAAGCTGAATTGCGGAACACGGTTGCCAAAGGCTTCCAGCGCAAGGTTCTCGATCACCACATAAGCCGTGTCGCGGTAGGCTGGTGCCTGACCAATCCCTTCATGCACTTCGATCACGGGGTCAGGCAGTTGCGTGCCATTTCCAGGGTAGACACGCAGATCAAGACCCGTGGCACTTATTTCTTGACCATCCGCCCA
Organism: Paracoccaceae bacterium; assembly: GCA_023260935.1. Lineage (GTDB taxonomy): Bacteria > Pseudomonadota > Alphaproteobacteria > Rhodobacterales > Rhodobacteraceae > Pseudotabrizicola. The sequence continues at coordinate 1,551 of JALQTL010000384.1, read as the reverse complement.
GATCCGGCCGATCCCAAGAATTTCGCCCTCGCACAGGGCCAGGGCAAGGCTGACAATATAGGAATAGCGAACAGTCTGGGGCTTCGGTGTGCCCTTCCCCCCCCCGCTTTTCGTCCTGATCTCGGTGTAGGGAGAGGCCCAGATCACATGCGCAGGCAAACGAACTGCCCCCCAGCAAATCGGGATTGGCGTGCCTTCACTGGCCCCCATGATCCGAAAGCGGTCCAGCCTGCCCACTTCGACAGGGTCAGAGCCAAGGCCGAGAAGCCGCTGATCAATGACCCTGCCCACCGTTGCTCCGACGGCACGGCCGATGACGGCACCCGACAGGCCCAGAACTGCGCCCCCCGCAGCCGATCCGACTGCGGCCCCTGCCGCAGCAAGCAGAATGGTTGCCATTCACTTAACTCCCTTGGGATATTCGAAGGTTGCAGCAATCCGTTTGCGCCATGGCGCAGACAGCGTGGTCTCGACGACCCCATGGCCAGAGTAGGCGTGAACGAAGCGTGGATGCGCCCCGACCGCCGTGACGATCCCCAGATGCTTGGCGATGGCCCCTTGCCGCATCCGAAACAAAAGCACGCAGCCCGATTCAAACGTATTGTCAGGACGGGAAACCAGCCATGTCCGGGCGGCATCCAGCAAGACTTCGCACCCATCCGCCTCGGCCCAGTCGCTGGTATAGGGGGGAGGCGCCACCGGTTCCTGTCCCACGCAATCCCGCCAGATACCCCGGATCAACCCAAGGCAATCCGTCCCCGCCCCCTTGCGCGACGCCTGATGCAGATAGGGCGTGCCAATCCATTCCAGCGCCGCATGCGCGACTTGTTGTCCTGCGACCATGTTCCATGCCCCGAATTACTGCTCTTTCGCGCGCCGCTCTCCAGGCGGATCAGCCGCCTTTTGCGGTCGGAAAACGCTTCAACCAATCTTCCCCCGGAATATGAGGAAAGCCGCGGAAGTTCAGGAAGTTATCGAAAACGCCCCGGCAAGTCCGGGCCTGACCATCACAGCCTGCAACCAGATGCACCAAGTCACCCGGCGCGGGCAGGATCGTCATGCTGTCCCACAGCGTCACGAACCGCACACCTTCCAGTATCCGGTCCTCCCGAACAGCAAAGCGCAGACCCGCCGCCGCTCCGTCCCGAACTGTCAGCGTGCCGGTGGAAAACCAGCCTTCGGGATGCCCGCCAAAGTTTTCAAGCAGCAGCCCCTGCGCACCCGAAACTCCGGCGATCCGCGCCTCCAGGCTGAACTCGGGCTTCGTCAGATCCACCCCGCACTGCCGGTCACCGATCACGGCCGAACAGCCCGATTGAAAGACCCTGCCCTGTGGCCGGTTCAAGGGTTCTGACAACCCGCGCAGTTCCACCTCAAACGCCCCGGCCTTGCGCGCGATCTCGCCGAAGGTGCCGCGGAACAGAACCATCCGCTCCTCGGGATCGGCCCAGTTGACAAGATAGGCCGTCACTTCAGCCTGATCATATCGCCCCGCAAGGATATCTTCTTCTGATATAGACGCATCGGAAAGCGCCCCATAAGCCGCGCTAT
>JALQTL010000340.1 GCA_023260935.1 Paracoccaceae bacterium | reverse complement strand
CAGTTCCATCGAGTTGCCGCCGATGTCGCAGACAATGCCGCGCGCCTCGGGCCAGCCCAGAAGCACGCCTTGCGCCGAAAGCCGGGCCTCTTCATTGCCGTCGATGACGAGCAGCTTCAGCCCGGTTTCCTGCAAGACCTGCGCCTGAAACTCCGGCCCGTCGGCCGCTTCGCGCGTGGCGGCCGTGGCCACCACGGTCAGCGGGGCGGCGCCCATCCCTTCTGCCAGCAGCGAAAACCGTTTCAGCGCGGCCAGCGCCCGCAGCTTGCCGTCAGGGTTCAGCCGGCCGGTTTCGGCCAGTCCCTTGCCCAGCCCGCACATGATCTTTTCGTTGTAGAAATAGGCCGGGCTGCGCGCCGCCCCGTCAAACACCACCATCCGGACAGAGTTCGACCCCACATCCACCACCCCCACGCGCGACAGGGCACGCGCCGAAGGATCAAGAAACAGGGGGCGGCCAAAGGGGCCCAGTTCGTCATCCGCCGGATCGGCCGCATGGATCTTGTCTGTCATGGAATCCCCGGCTGGTTTCTGGCGCGACCTTGGCGCATCGCGCCAAGCAAGGTCAACACATCATGCGCCCGCTTCCTCGCGCAGGGAAGCAAGCTTTGGAACATCCTTGTCCCCGGCCGTTCCCCGCCCGGAAAGCGAAGGGTTTTCCATAAAGAACTTGTGGCAGGAAAACAGCTTGCCATCGGGGGGCTGCAACTCGCGGATATAGCGCCCATCCGCCTGCAAGACCCAGGATTGCGCCTCGTCGGCAAGGTTTGCCGCCATGATCTGGCTGACGATCTGCGCTTTCACCGTGGGGTTATGCGTTTCAACCAGCGTTTCCACCCGCCGGTTCAGGTTGCGCCCCATCCAGTCGGCACTGGATAGAAAGACCCGTGCCTTTGGGGAAGGCAGGCCATGCCCTGACCCGAAGCAGACGATGCGCGAATGTTCCAGAAACCGCCCCACCACCGATTTGACACGGATGTTTTCCGAAAGCCCCTTCACCCCCGGGCGCAGACCGCAGATGCCGCGTACGATCAGGCTGATCTTCACCCCCGCCTGACTGGCCGCATAAAGCGCGTCGATCACCTCGGGGTCGATCACGCTGTTCATCTTGGCCCAGATCTCGGCTGGCCGGCCGGCGCGGGCGTGGTCCGCCTCGGCCGCGATCAGCTCCAGCAGCCGCGGCTTCAGCGTGATCGGCGAAATCGCAAGGTTTTCAAGCCCCTCGGGCTGCACATAGCCCGAAAGATAGTTGAACACCTTGGTCGCATCGCGCCCCAGTGCCGCATCGCAGGTAAAGAACGACAGGTCGGTATAGATGCGCGCCGTGATCGGGTGATAGTTGCCGGTGCCGTAATGGGTATAGGTCACCAGCGTATCGCCCTCACGGCGTACCACGGTGCTGATCTTGGCATGTGTCTTGTAATGGATGAACCCATAAACGACATGCGCCCCCGACCGTTCCAGCCGCCGGCTCTGGCGGATGTTGGCGGCCTCATCGAAACGGGCCTTCAGCTCCACCAGCGCGGTGACGGATTTACCCGCCTCTGCCGCCTCGCACAGGGCGCTGACAACGGGGCTGTCCCAACTGGTGCGATACAGTGTCTGCTTGATCGCCAGCACATTCGGATCACGCGCGGCCTGTTCCAGAAACCGGATCACCAGATCGAAGGTTTCATAGGGATGGTGCAGCAGAATGTCCTTCTGCTTGATGGCCGAGAACAGATCGCCCTCGTGATCCTGCACCCGTTCGGGCACGCGCGGGGTAAAGGGGGGCCACAACAGATCGGGCCGGCTGGACAGGACCAGTTCCTTCAGGTCGGCGATGCCCAGAAGGCCCTTCACCTCCACCACCTCGGATTCCGTCACGCCCAGTTCATCCATCACCAGCGCGCGCAGATCGGCTGGCGCCCCGGCCGACATCTTCAGCCGGATCACCTCGCCCCGCCGCCGCCGCTTCAGCGCGGTTTCGAACTCGCGCACCAGATCTTCGGCCTCGTCCTCCACTTCCAGATCGCTGTCGCGCAGCACCCGGAACGCGCAATGCCCCCGGTCGGTATAGCCGGGGAACAGCATGTTCAGATGCAACAGCAACAGCTCTTCCAGCGGCAGGAAACGGTGTTCGCCCTCCTTGGCGGGCAGGGGCACAAAGCGGGCAATCTGCTGCGGGATCGGCAACAGTGCCTTCAGCGACCGCCGGTCTGCCACCCGTTCCAGCTCCAGCGCCAGCGAAAAGCCGGTGTTCGGAATGAAGGGGAAGGGGTGGGCCGGGTCGATGGCAAGGGGGGACAGCACCGGAAAGACATTGTTCAGGAACCGCTCTTCCAGATGTTTCAGATCGCGCGCGGTCAGCTTTGACCGGGTGACGATGGAAATCCCCTGCGCCTCCATCTCGCGCTTCAGCGCGTTCAGCACGCTTTGCTGCTTCAGCATCAGCTTGCGGGCATCGGCATGGATCAGCGTCAACTGTTCGGCCGGGCTGCGCCCGTCTTCCGACAGCATCGCATTGCCATTGCGCACCAGAGCGCGCAGCCCCGCCACCCGGACCGTGTAGAATTCATCCAGATTGGTGGCCGAGATCGACAGAAAGCGCAAACGCTCCAGCAAGGGAACCTGCGGGTTCATCGCCTCGTCCAGAACCCGCCAGTTGAAGGCCAGCCACGAAAGCTCGCGGTTGAAAAAGCGTGCCGGTCCCTCGATCTCGGATCGGGGCAGGGTCACCGGGGCGGGGAAGGGCGCTTTCAGGAAATCTGCCTGGGTCATTTGAGTGGCTTATGCTGCGGGCCTGTAACGGGGTTGCGACAATCTTTCATTCCTCTTCGGGCCTGTCCAGAAGTGCTGCGGCCATGGCTCGGCTGATCGGCTTCCCTTCGGCAAGCGCCCGGGCATCCAGCGCCGCCACCAGCTCCCGCGCCGCCGCCAGAGAGCGTTCCATCCGCGCCACCATCCACGGGATCAGCGTTGGCGCGACCATCACCTGCCGGTCGGCGAACAGCTTGACCAGCACCGCCGACAAAAGCGCGTCATCCGGCGCTTCCAGCCGCAGCACACCTGCCGCTTCCATCCGGCTTTTCAGATCGGGCAGGTGCAGCCCCCAGTCGCGCACCGGACGCCGGGCCGTCAGCAACAGATGCCCGCGCGGCAGAACCATGTTGTGCAGGTGAAACAGCGCCTCTTCGGCACCTGGGTTTCCCGCCACCGCCTCCGCGTCTTCCACCACCACCGCTGCGGGGGCGGCAAGGCCCGCCAGATCAAGCCCCGCCAGATCGGCTGCGCGCAGATAGTGCGCGCCTGTCTCCTCGGCCCACAGGCGCGCCAGATGCGTCTTGCCAGATCCCGGTGGCCCGATCATCACCATCTTGCGCTGCGGCCAGTCGCGCCAGCCATCCAGCGCGGCAAGCGCCACCTGATTGGCCGGTGACACAAAGAAATCCTCACGCCGCCACGCCTCTTGTGCGGGCAGATCAAACGCCAGTTGCCGGATCACGCCTCATCCTCAAGGCTGCGCCCGGCGATCCCACGGTAAAGCAGGCTGTCGGTATAGCGCTCTGCCGCAAACCGGGTCAGCACCCCGATCGAGGCCGCCACCGGCACCGCCACCAGCATGCCCACAAAGCCGAACAACGATCCAAAGGCCGACAGCGCCAGCAGCAGCCAGATCGGATGCAGCCCCACCGATTTGCCCACCAGCTTGGGCGTCAGGATATTGCCTTCGATGAACTGACCGGCGGCAAAGATGGCCGCAACGATCCCGATCGACACCCAGTCGCCCCAGAACTGGAACAGCGCCAGCCCGATGGCCAGAACCCCGCCGATGATGGCGCCGACATAGGGGATGAAGGTGATCGCGCCCGCAGTCGCCCCCACAACCAGCCCGAAGTCCAGCCCCGCCAGCATCAGCGCCACCGAATAATATGTGCCCAGCACCACGCAGACACTCAGCTGCCCGCGCACGAAGCCCGCCAGAACCCGGTCGATCTCGCCCGCCAGCCGGCGCACCACCGGCGCATGATCGCGCGGCAAAAGCTCGTCGATCCGCGCCACCATGCGGTCCCAGTCCAGCAGCATGTAAAAGGCCACCACCGGCACGACGATGATGAAGATCACGGCCGACAGCACCGACATGGCCGAAGACACGATGCCCTGGGCCAGCGTGGCCCCCTTCGACTGGATGAACCCCGCGATATCGGCCAGCGTCTTGCGCAGGATGCTTGTTTCATCCGTCAGCTCGGGGAACCGATCGGTCAGGAAGGTCTGAAGGTTCTTCGAGATTTCTGGCGCGGCATTCACCAGCGCAACCGTCTGGTTCACCAGCGTCGGAATCACCGCCAGCACCAGCAGCACCACGATCAGGACCATGACCAGCGTGATCACCGCGGTTGATGATGCGCGCGAAAGGCCCAGTCGTTCCAGCCTGTCGGCCACCGGGTCAAGGAAATAGGCAATCGCCCCGCCCACCAGAAACGGCAGCAGCACATCGCCCAGAAACCACAGCGTCAAAAGCAGCACGACCGCGGCGATGCCCCAGTATCTGATCTGTTCGCGAACCGGTAAAGCCATCTTTCGCCCCTGCCTTTGCCCTCAGATGGCAGAGCGCGCCCCACCTTGCAAGGCAGGGCCGGCGGAAACCCGCTGTCAGCATCCGCTTATGCGCCCCGATTTCAACGTTTCGCCAATCGTCAGCGGCTTCCCGCCCTGTCAGATCGGCCCCAGCGCCCCGGCAGATCGCCACGGCGCCCCACGAATGAAAAGGTATCCATCATGAAGAAATCTGCGCTTGTGCTTGCCTTGGCCCTGACGGCCGCCCCGCTGGCCGCCCTGGCCATGCCGGCTGTTGGCGATGTCGTCGGCACCAACCCTTCCGATGCCACCGCGGCACTGGAAAAGGCCGGCTGCATGGTCAAGGACTTTGAAGCCGAAGGCAGCAAGATCGAGGCGAAATGCACCGATGAGGCCGGCTCGCTTCACGAGGTTTACATCGACCCCAAGACCGGGGCGATCACCGAAATCAAGATGGGCGAGGAATAGGATGACGCAGCCGGACCTTCCGGCAGGCAAGGGGGGCGCGGTCGCGCCCCCCGACCCCTGGGATCCGCTGATCCGCATAACCCATTGGGGCGTGGCCCTTGCCATTGTCGCCAACGGGCTGATCAACAAGGGCGGCAGCGTGGCCCATGTCTGGATCGGCTGGGGCGTGATGGCGCTGTTCCTCACCCGCCTTGGCTGGGGCATCATCGGCCCGGCCGAGGCGCGCTTTTCCGCCTTTCCCCCCGCGCCGCGCGCAGCGCTTCGGCACATCGGCGAACTATTGCGCGGCAGGCCGCGGGAACACCGGTCGCACAACCCCGCCGGGGCGCTGATGATCTATGCGCTCTGGGCCTGTCTTGGCACGGTGATCGTGACCGGGCTCGTCATGACCGGCGGCAAAAGCCCGGTGACGATTGCCGAAGAAAAGGCCGCCGTGGCCGCGGGTGACTGGTCGGTACTTGTGCAGGCCGATGCAGAGGATCATGCTGGCACCGCCGACACCGCCGAACGACTGTCGAAAGAGGTGCATGACGTGGCCGCCAATCTGATGCTGATCCTCGCGCTGATCCATGTCGGCGGGGTGGCGGTGGAAAGCCGGGCCCTGCGGCGCAATCTGGTGCGGCCGATGGTGACGGGGCGGCGCAATCGCGGGGTGGACCCAAGGGCATGAAGTTTCGCGGCCTGACCAAAGGGCGGCAGGCCCCGGCCGCCCTTGCCCTTTTTCTGGTGATCGAAGCCAGCGCAGTCACCTTCTTTCTGGGTGATGCGATTTCGGAATTCATCGAAGACGCCGGTGCCCCGCATACGGTGCTGGAAGGGTTGGTGGCGCTGGCGCTGGTCCTTGGGGTGGTCTTCGGCGTCTGGCAGTTGCGGGTCACGCTGGACCGCATGCAGGCGCAGGAACGCGCACTCGATACCGCCCGTGGCGCCCTGGCCCAGGTGATCGAGGCGCAATTCGCCGCCTGGGCACTGACGCCGGCCGAACATGATGTGGCGGTTCTGGCGCTCAAGGGCCTCGATGTGGCCGAGATCGCCGAGATTCGCGGGGCGGCACAGGGCACGGTGCGCGCGCAACTGTCCAGCATCTATGCCAAGGCCGGCGTGACAGGCCGCGCGCAATTCGCCGCATGGTTCGTGGAAGACCTCCTCCACGATGGCCTCCGCCCCAAACCCGGCCCATAGGTCGGGCACAGGTCAGGTCATCGCTGGCGCCGGCCCTTGGGCCTGCGCGCAGTCTTCCACAGTGGAAGACGCATGGAAGACGAAAGGAAGACGTTTTCTTCCCCCCGAAACGGTGTCTTTTGCGCCCCTTTCCCGGGCTTGACTTCCGCCCCTTCCGGCCCCCTCATCTGGACTCATCCACGCACGGGGTCATGCCATGCCTGCCATTCCTGCCGAGGCGTTTTTTCTGCCCTCCGGGGCCATGGGCACCTTGCAAAGCCGCATCCGGTCGATGGTGGTTCAGGGCATTCTGGCGGGGCGTCTCAGGCCGGGGGAAAAGATGCCGTCCTCGCGCGGGCTGGCACAACATCTTGGGGTAAGCCGCATTACCGTGACCTTGGCTTACGCAGATCTGGTATCGTCGGATTACCTGATGGCGCGGGGGCGGTCGGGCTATTTCGTCTCGGAAACAGCCCCGCGCGCGCCCGAATTCCCGCAGTCCCCAGCCCGGGCCGAGGCTTTGGATTTCACCCCCCTCACCGGCGCGCGGTTTTCCAGACTGGCCCGATTGTCCAAGCCCGAAGATTGGGACCGCTATCCCTTTCCCTTCATCTATGGCCAGGCCGACCCCACGCTTTTCGATCATCAGAACTGGCGCCAATGCGCCCTTAGGGCATTGGGAAAAAAGGATTTTACGGCCCTCACCAGCGATTACTACGAACGCGACGACCCTGTCCTGATCGAACACGTCCTGCGCAGCATCCTTCCCCGCAGGGGCATCTCGGCGCAACCCGATGAGGTGCTGTTGACCCTCGGCGCGCAGAACGGGCTGTGGATGGCGGCGCAGATCTTGTTGGGCCCGGGCCGGCGCGCGGTGGTGGAAAATCCCGGCTACCCGGGCCTGCGCGCGGTGCTGGAGCCTTCGGGAACCGAGGTGCTGCCGGTAGAGGTGGACGAGGCCGGTCTGCCCCCAGAAGGCCTGCCGGGCGGGGTGGATGTGGTCTTCACCACCCCGTCCCACCAATGCCCCACCAACGCGACCATGCCGGTGGCGCGGCGGGCCGCGCTGATTGCGGCGGCCGCGCGTGACGGGTTCGTCATCGTTGAGGACGATTATGAATTCGAGATGTCCTTCCTGAAATCGGCTGCGCCCGCGCTCAAATCGCTGGATGGCGAGGGGCGTGTGATCTATGCCGGGTCGTTTTCGAAATCCATCTTTCCGGGTCTGCGGCTGGGCTATCTGGTCGGGGCGCCCAGCTTCATTGCCGAAGCGCGGGCCCTGCGCGCGCTTGTGCTGCGCCATCCGCCCGGCCATATCCAGCGCACAGTCGCCTATTTCCTGGCTGACGGGCATTACGATGCGCTGGTCAACCGGATGAAGACCGCCTTTCGCCGCCGCCGGCAGGTGATGGAAGAAAGCATTGCCGAACATGGGCTTGTGGTGGCGGGGCAGGGTGGTTTCGGCGGATCGTCGATCTGGATGCGCGCGCCCGAAGGGGTGGATACCGAAGAACTTGCGCGCGATCTGCGGGCGGCTGGCGTGCTGATCGAGCCGGGCCGCGCCTTCTTTCACCGCGCCGGGCCTGTGGGGCGGCAGTTCTACCGGCTGGCCTATTCCTCGATCGCGCCGGCACGCATCCCAGAAGGCATTGCCCGGATAGCCGGGGCTGTGCGGGCGCGGCGAGGTTAGCGGCGGGGCCAGGTGCGCGGTTCTGGACCTAATGCCCCGCACCCTCTGGCCCTAAGTGGCCGTTCGGGGCGTCGCTAGACTGCCGGGCAGAGCCCTTGTTCCGTGACGTTTGCGCCGATGTTGCCCGCAGGGCTTCGTCTGCCACCGATGCCGGAGCCAGAGGCCACACGCCAAAGGCCAAAAGCCACACACCTTCAGCCGGAGCCCGTTTCCCATGCGCATGACCACCGAGGAAGCCTTTGTCAAAACCCTGCAGATGCATGGCATCGAACATGCCTTCGGCATCATCGGGTCGGCGTTCATGCCGATCTCGGACCTTTTTCCGAAGGCGGGCATCCAGTTCTGGGATTGCGCGCATGAAGGCAGCGGCGGGATGATGGCGGATGGCTATACCCGCGCCTCGGGCCGGATGTGCATGATGATTGCGCAGAACGGCCCGGGCATCACCAATTTCGTGACGGCCGTGAAAACCGCCTACTGGAACCACACGCCCCTGTTGCTGGTCACCCCCCAGGCCGCGAACCGAACCATCGGCCAAGGCGGGTTTCAGGAAGTGGAACAGATGGCGCTGTTCAAGGACATGGTGGCCTATCAGGAAGAGGTGCGAGATCCGGCCCGCGTGGCCGAGGTGCTGAACCGGGTGATCATGAACGCCAAGCGCCATTCTGCCCCGGCGCAGATCAACATGCCGCGCGACTTCTGGACCCAGGTGATTGACATCACCCTGCCGCAACCCGTGGCCTTCGAGCGCCCCTCGGGCGGCGAGGCGGCACTGGACGAGGCGGCGGCGCTTTTGTCGGGGGCGAAATTCCCGGTGATCCTGAACGGGGCAGGGGTCGTGCTTGGCGGGGCGATCCCGGCCAGCATGGCGCTTGCCGAGCGTCTGGATGCCCCCGTTTGCGTGGGCTACCAGCACAACGATGCCTTCCCCGGAAGCCATCCGCTGTTTGCCGGCCCCTTGGGGTACAACGGCAGCAAGGCCGCGATGGAACTGATCCGTCAGGCCGATGTGGTTCTGGCCCTTGGCACGCGGCTGAACCCCTTTTCCACGCTGCCCGGCTATGGGCTGGATTACTGGCCGAAGGAAGCCAGGATCATTCAGGTCGACATCAACCCGGATCGCATCGGCCTGACCAAACCGGTGACGGTTGGCATCGTGGGCGATGCCCGAAAGGTGGCCGAAGGCGTGCTTGCCCGGCTGGCGCCGACGGCTGGCGATGCCGGGAGGGCCGCGCGCAAGGCCCTGATTGCGCAGACGAAATCGGCATGGGCGCAGCAGCTTTCCTCGATGGACCATGAAGAGGATGATCCTGGCACGACATGGAACGAACGTGCCCGCAAGGCCCGGCCTGACTGGATGAGCCCGCGCATGGCATGGCGCGCCATTCAGGCGGCCCTGCCGAAAGAGGCGATCATTTCCTCGGACATCGGCAATAACTGCGCTATCGGTAATGCCTATCCCACTTTTGAAGCAGGGCGGAAGTATCTGGCGCCGGGGCTCTTCGGCCCCTGCGGTTACGGCCTGCCATCCATCGTGGGCGCCAAGATCGCCTGCCCGGATGTTCCCGTGGTCGGGTTTTCGGGCGATGGTGCCTTTGGCATCGCGGTCACGGAATTGACGGCAATCGGCCGCCCGGAATGGCCGGCGATCACGATGGTGGTCTTCCGCAATTACCAATGGGGCGCCGAAAAACGCAATTCGACGCTGTGGTATGATGACAACTTCGTGGGCACCGAACTGGATACCCAAGTGTCTTATGCGGGAATCGCCAAGGCCTGCGGCTTGCAAGGTATCGTGGCCCGCACGATGGACGAGCTGCGCGCGGCCCTGACCCAGGCGATTGCCGATCAGATGGCCGGAAAGACCACGCTGATCGAGGCGCTGATCAATCAGGAACTGGGCGAACCTTTCCGCCGGGATGCGATGAAAAAGCCGGTGGCGGTTGCCGGCATCTCGAAATCGGACATGCGGGCACAGGTGGCATGATGCCCTTTGGCCTGTCTGGTGCAGAGGCAGGCCTTGTCGCCTTGGGGATGGTGGTCGCGGGCTATGTCCGCGGCTATTCCGGCTTTGGCTTTGCCGCGCTGGTGATGTCTTTCGCGGCGCTGGTGACAGACCCGTTCCCTTTTGTGCCGGTGGTCATTCTGGCCGATATCTTCATGACGCTGGGGCAGGCGCGGGGTATCTGGGCGCATATCGATTGGAGGCGGGTGCTGGGCCTGTTTCTGGGCTGTCTGGTGGGCGTCCCTGTCGGCGTCTGGGCAATTCAGACGGTGGGGGCCGATGCCGGGCGGGCCGTGCTGTCGGTCTTTGTGCTGGCGATGTGCGCGATGCTTTGGGCGGGGCTTCGGATCGGTCGGCAGGGCGGGGCGGCGCATCTTGGCGTGGGGGTAGTCTCGGGCCTTGCAAATGGGGCCGCCGTGGGGGGGCTGCCGGTTGCGGTGTTCTTCACCGCGCAGGGCGTGCCCCCGGTGATTTTCCGCGCGACGGTGATTGCCTATTTCACCGCGTTGGATCTGTGGTCCTTGCCAGTCTTTTGGCGGGCAGGCCAGATCACGCAGGAAAGCTTTGTGGCAACCGCACTGGGCCTGCCTTTCATGCTGGCCGGTCTGTGGGCGGGGGGGCGGCATTTCACGCGCACCAGCCCGCAGGATTTCCGGCGCTTTGCCATCCTGCTTTTGGTGGTGTTGTCGCTGGCCGGGCTGGGGAAATCGCTGCTATGATCCCGGTTGTTCGAAAAGTGCAATCCACTTGGGTAACCGCTTGCCACCTGCGCCCAGAATGGCAGGAAAGTGAAAACCATTGTCAGGGCAAGAGGGCCAGCGTCACCAGTGTGGAGGCGATGATATCGGCCACGCTTGCCCCGCGCGACAGATCGCAGACCGGCTTTCTGAACCCTTGCAGGCAGGGCCCCAGCGCCTGTACGCCGGCCAGTTCCTGCGCCAGCTTGTATGCAATATTCCCGGCGTCGAGCGAGGGGAAGATCAGCACGTTCGGGTCGGCAAAGACCGCCCCCTTGCGCGCGGCGACCACGGCGTTCAGCGCCGCATCGGCCTGCAGCGGCCCTGCAAAGCCCGTGGCTTCAGCCGCGGCACGCACGGCATCAACGGATGGCCCCGCGCCAGAGCTTCCGGTGGAAAAGGACAGCAGCGCCACCCGCGCCTCCCCCAGCAGGGCGCGGGCCGATGCGGCCGAGGCGCGGGCGATG
>JALQTL010000187.1 GCA_023260935.1 Paracoccaceae bacterium | reverse complement strand
CTGTTTCGGCCGCGCGCAGTCTTGCCGATGATCCCGACCGGCTGGAAGGGGCCTTGGCCGGGGTGCGCATGGTCTATCTTTCCGGCATCACGCTGGCGATCCTTGACGATGCGGGGCGTGGCCGCCTGCGCGCGGCCCTGTCAAAGGCCCGGAGCGCCGGCGCCGAGGTGGCCTTTGACCCGAACTTGCGCCCAAGGCTTTGGCCGGATGAGGCGCAGATGTGCGCCGTGGTCAGCGAATTCGCGGCCCTGTCCGATATCGTCCTGCCATCGCATGAAGACGAGGCCCGTCATTTCGGGGATGCGTCGGCCGAACAGACGCTGGAACGCTACCGCGCGGGCGGGGCGGGGCTGGTGGTGGTCAAGGACGGGCCCGGCCCCGTGTTGGCCGCCAGCACCCAAGGCCGGTGGCGCCACCTTCCGGCAGCGGTGGCGCGGGTGGTCGATACCACGGCCGCGGGCGACAGTTTCAACGCAGGCTTCCTGTCGGCCCGGCTGACCGGGGCTGACATGGGGGTGGCCCTTGCGGCCGGGGCCGGGCTTGCCGCACAGGTGATCGGCGCCCGGGGGGCGCTTGTCGAGGTTTCGCCCTGAAAAAAATCGCCACTGCGGCGACTTGCCCCCTGAAACCGCGCCGCCAAGCCCCTATCTCCCTGCGACGAACAGGAAAACAGGAGGTTACATGTTCAGTGGTCTGACCCGGTCGCTTGCCATCGTCACGGCGTTGCTGGTGGCCGTGCCCGCCCTGATGCTGTGGATGGCAGAAGGGGATGAGTGGTTGCAGAAAATGGGCATCATGAGCCCGATCTTCTGACATCCGCCGGCCCGTAAGGGGCAAGGTTGGGGCGCGCGCGGAAAGTTGACCCGCGCGCGCTTTTTCATGCCGTCAGTCCAGCTTTTTCAGCACATCGGCCAGCGTGCCGATCAGCGTGTCGATCTGCGCTTTCGAAATCATCAGCGGCGGCGACATGGCGATGATGTCGCCAGTGGTTCGGATCAGGATGTTCCGGTCATAGGCGGACAGGAAGGCGTTGAAGGCCCGTTTCGTGGGCTCGCCCGCGATCGGGTCAAGCTCTACCGCGCCGATCAGGCCCAGATTGCGGATGTCGATCACATGGGGCAGGCCCTTCAGGCTGTGCAGCGCATCTTCCCAATAGGGGGCAATTTCCGCGGCACGTTCGAACAGGCCTTCTTCCTTGTAGGTTTCCAGCGTTGCGATGCCGGCTGCACTGGCGATGGGGTTGCCGGAATAGGTATAGCCGTGGAACAGTTCGATCACATGTTCCGGCCCTTGCATGAAGGCATCATGCACCGCCCCCGTGGTCAGCACCGCGCCCATCGGGATCACGCCGTTGGTCAGGCCCTTGGCGGTGGTCATCATATCGGGCAGCACATCGAAATACTGGGCAGCAAAGGGTGCGCCAAGGCGGCCGAAACCGGTGATCACCTCGTCAAAGATCAGCAGGATGCCGTGCTTCCTGGTGATCTCGCGCAGGCGCTGCAAATAGCCCTTGGGCGGGATCAGCACGCCGGTAGAGCCCGCCACGGGTTCCACGATCACGGCTGCGATGGTTTCGGCGCCGTGCAGGGCCACGATCCGCTCCAGCTCGTCGGCCAGATTTGCGCCGTGTTCGGGCATGCCGCGCGTCCAGGCGTTCTGCCCCGGCAGGTGGGTGTGGGGCAGGTGATCGACCCCGCCCAGAAGCGAGCCGAACATGCGCCGGTTGTTGACGATGCCCCCAACCGAAATGCCACCGAAGTTCACGCCATGGTAGCCGCGTTCCCGCCCGATCAGGCGGGTGCGCGTGCCTTCGCCCCGCGCGCGGTGATAGGCGATGGCCAGTTTCAGTGCCGTTTCAACACTTTCCGAGCCGGAGTTCGTGTAAAACACATGCTCGATGCCATTCGGCGCAATCTCGATGATGCGGTTGGCCAGTTCAAAGGCAACCGGGTGGCCCATCTGGAAGGCCGGCGCGTAATCCAGTTCCGCCGCCTGACGCTGGATGGCTTCGGTGATCTTCGGGCGGCAATGGCCCGCATTGCAGCACCACAGGCCCGCCGTGCCGTCCAGCACCTGCCGGCCGTCGCTGGTGGTGTAATGCATGTCCTTTGCACCCACGAACATGCGCGGGTTCTTCTTGAACTGGCGGTTCGCGGTGAACGGCATCCAGAAGGCGTTCAGATCGTTCGGGGCCTTGCGGTCCAGCGCCATGGCGGGACTCCTCGTTTCGGGCAGGCGCGGGCCTGCGGCGGGATTTGCGGGGTATTCGACGCCTGTTGCTATCATCCCGCCAACGCCAGTCAAGGCCCGCGGTGATGCCCCGCCACGCGGGCGCCGAAGGCCGGTTCGGCCGGGCCGCTTGCATTGGGGACGGTTCCGGTCAACCATCAGGGTCAGCGAACAGACAGAGCCAAGATGCCCAGACCCAAGACCCGCATTCAGCAGAAGAATTCCGAAACCATCCTCGAAGCCGCGCTCGAGGTGTTTTCGGCCCATGGCTTTCGCGGCGCCACGCTGGACCAGATTGCCGAGGTGGCGGGCCTGTCCAAGCCCAACCTGCTTTATTACTTCCCGTCGAAAGAGGCGATCCACCAGACGCTTCTGGCCGAATTGCTGGATGCCTGGCTTGATCCGCTGCGCGGCCTGAACCCCGAGGGCGATCCGGTGCCCGAGGTGATGGCCTATGTGCGCCGCAAGCTGGAACTGAGCCGCGATTTCCCCCGCGAAAGCCGGCTTTTCGCCAATGAGGTGCTACAGGGCGGCCCGCGTATCAAGGCCGCGGTCGAAGGCGAATTGCGCGCGCTGGTCGAAGACAAGGCCGCGGTGCTGCGGCTTTGGATGGATCAGGGCCGCATCGCCCGGTTGGACCCGGTGCATCTGATCTTCTCGATCTGGGCGCTGACCCAGCATTATGCCGATTTCGACATGCAGGTGCGCGCCGTGCTGGGCGAAGGCCATGACCCCTATGCCGAAGCCGGGGCCTTTCTGGAAACGCTGTATGCCCGGCTTCTTGCCCCCAGCTGACCTGCGCCCCAGCGGCCTGTCGGGGCTTGATTTACGGTTGAGGTAAAGTTTACTTACCTTGTAAATCGGCGGTCCTTTGCCGTTATCCAATTGCCCATGTCGCAGGCCCCATGCCCAATGCGCTGACAGGAACCCTGATCCGTGAACGCAGGCTGGCGCTTGGTCTGCGTCAGGCCGATCTGGCGCAGGCGGCGGGGATTTCGGCCTCATACCTCAATCTCATCGAACACAACCGTCGGCGCACCGGGGCCGAAGTGCTGGGCCGGCTGGCACAGGCGCTTGGGGTTGAAAGCACAAGCCTTTCGGAAGGGGCCGGGGGCGCGTTGCTGGATGATCTGCGCGCGGCAGTCGCTGCGGCACAGGTTGCATCTGCCGAACTGGACCGGATCGACGATTTCGCAAGCCGCTTTCCGGGCTGGGCCGCGGTGCTGGCGGCAACCCAGCAGCGCGCGGCGCATCTGGAACGCGTGGTGGCCACGCTGAATGACCGGCTGGCGCATGATCCGCACCTTTCCGCCTCGTTGCACGAAGTGTTGTCGTCGGTCTCCTCGGTCCGGTCCACCGCCGCGATCCTTGCGGAAAGCGAGGATATCGATCCCGATTGGCGCGCACGCTTTCACCACAACCTGCACGAAGACAGCGAAAGGCTGGCCGCGGGGGCCGAGGCGCTGGTGGCCTATCTGGACGGGTCCGACAATGCCGACCTGCAAGGCACCATCGCCCCGCAGGACGAGGTGGAGGCATGGCTGTCGCGGCGTGGCTGGCAGGTTACGGAACTGGAAAGCCCGGGCGGCCGGGAACGCCTGCTGGGAGAGGTGGCAGACCTTGCCTCGGCCGCCGCGCGCGATCTGGGGGCGGCCTTCGTGGCGCAGGCGCAGGCCGAGGCGATGGCCCTGCCACTGGCGGCGCTGGAAACCGCGCTGGGGGTTTACGGCGATGATCCCGCGATGGTGGCGCAGGCGGTTGGCGTTTCGGTGCTGACGGCGATGCGACGCATGGCGCTGCGGCCGGGGTCGCGTGCGGGGCTGGTGATCTGCGATGCCTCGGGCACCTTTCTGTTCCGCAAGCCCGTGGATGGCTTCAGCCTTCCGCGCTTTGGCGCCGCCTGTCCGCTCTGGCCGCTGTTCGCGGCGCTTGCCCGGCCGATGACACCGATCGTGCAGATCGTGGAAACCGCGGGGCGCGCGCCGATGCTGTTCCGCGCGATGGCCCTGTGCGAGGCGCGGCTGCCGGCCGGCTTTGCGGGCAGCGACCTGCGCGAGGCAGGCATGCTGTTGCTGCCGGTCGACCTTTCGCCCGGGGGGGCTACGGTCACGCCGGTGGGGTCATCTTGCCGGATCTGCCCGCGCACGGCCTGCCCGGCGCGGCGGGAGCCGTCGATCGTGTCGGATGCGGTGTGATCCCGGCCACGGGTCCGTCATCCGCGCCGTCTGGCGATGCCGCTTAACGCGGCCTTTGACAGGGCGGGTCTTTCCCGGGATAGTCAGGATAAACCGGCACAGACCGGAGGGGGGAACCGCAACACATGGCGCGCGTGCTGCTTGTCGAGGACGAGCCGAACATCAGCGAGGCGATCCGTTTCATTCTGTCGCGCGACGGCTGTGACGTGACCGTGCGTTCCGATGGCGCGGGCGTGGTTGATCTGGTGCGCAGCGACCGGCCCGATCTGGTCATTCTTGACCTGATGCTGCCCGGGGTCAGCGGTCTGGAAGTCCTGTCCGGCATCCGCGCCGACCCCGCCATGGCCGATCTGCCGGTAATGATGCTGACCGCAAAGGGCAATGGCCGTGACCGCGAGGCGGCCGAAAGGGCGGGGGTCAGCCGTTTCATGACCAAGCCCTTCTCGAATGACGAAATGCGCGCCGCGGTGCGCGATCTTGTTCAGGCGCGGTGACCCCATGGCTACCGCCCCGCGACCGCCCCTGTTCCTGCGCCCGGCCAGTTACCGCCGGCGTCGGCGCCGCGATGCGGCCCGGCTCCTTCCTTTTGTCGGCGGCTTTCTGTTCCTGCTGCCCATCCTGTGGGCGCCGCAGAACACCTTTGAGCGCGACACCGCCCCCGATGGCATCTTTCTGTTCGGGGTCTGGGCGTTCCTGATTGTCCTTGCCTTCGTGATCTCGCGCAGCCTTGCCGTTCCGTCCGAGGATGACGACCCGGATTCGGGTAACGATCCGGATGATGACAGCTAGGGCGCGCGGGGCAGAGGAGGGCAGCCGGTGCCGTTGAACATTCTGGTCATCGCCTCGCTGGCCTATGTCATTTGTCTGTTTCTGGTGGCCTGGGTGGCCGAACGGCGGGCAGACAGGGGGCGGCTTGGCTGGCTGCGATCCCCGCTTGTCTATACCTTGTCCTTGTCGATCTATTGCACGGCGTGGACCTTTTACGGCGCGGTCGGCTATGCCGCCCGGTCGGGGCTGGAATTCCTGACCATCTATCTGGGCCCCACGCTGGTCTTCATCGGCTGGTGGTGGCTGCTGCGCAAGCTGGTGAGGATCGGGCGGCGACAGCGCGTCACCTCGATCGCTGACCTGATTTCCAGCCGATTTGGCAAATCGAACCTGCTGGGCATCATCGTGACGGTGATGGCCGTGGTGGCCGCAACGCCTTATATCGCATTGCAACTGCAATCCGTGACCCTTTCGGTCAGCGCCTTTGCCGTGCCGGGAGAGGATGGATCGGCCCCGCCCGGCACCGAGGCGACGGCGATCTGGGTGGCGGGGGGGCTGGCGCTGTTCACGATCCTGTTCGGCACCCGCAATCTGGATGCCAAGGAACAGCACCATGGCATCGTCACCGCCATCGCGGTCGAAGCGGTCGTCAAGCTGGTGGCGCTGGTGGCTGTGGGCATCTTCGTCGTCTGGGGGCTGGCCGGGGGGCCTGCCGATATTGTGGCCCGCATCCATGCTTCGGAAATTGCCGACTGGAACCTGCAACCGGGCCGCTGGGCCGGGCTGATCTTCGTTTCGGCGGCGGCGGTGATCTGCCTGCCGCGCATGTTTCAGGTGATGGTGGTGGAATGCGCCGACGAACGCCACCTGTTCACGGCCGCCTGGGCCTTTCCCTTGTATCTGTTTGCGATGAGCCTGTTCATCATTCCCATTGCGGTGATCGGGCTGGAGCGTATGCCGACAGGCGCCAACCCTGACATGTTCGTGCTGACGCTGCCGCTGGCCGAAGGGCAGGGGGCGCTGGCGATGCTGGCCTTTCTGGGCGGGTTTTCTTCGGCCACGTCGATGGTGATCGTCGAATCCATCGCGCTTGCGACCATGGTATCGAACCATATCGTCATGCCGATCTGGCTGCGCTTGCGCCCGGCCAAGGCGGTGTCGGGCGATGTGCGCCGGATCGTGCTTTTGTCGCGGCGGCTGTCGATCGGGGCGGTGCTGGCGCTTGGCTATGCCTATTATCGCATGTCGGGCGGGTCGGCGGCGCTGGCGGCCATCGGGCTGATCGCCTTTGCCGGCGTGGTGCAATTCCTGCCGGCCATCGTCTTTGGCATCTTCTGGCGCGGGGCCACGCGGGTGGGGGCGGCCCTTGGGCTGGTGGTGGGCTTTGCGGTCTGGGCCTATACGCTGTTCCTGCCGTCTTTCGGGCCCGATGCGGTGATCCCGGCCATGGTCTTCGTCGAAGGCCCCTTCGGGATCGACTGGCTGCGTCCGCGCGCGCTGTTCGGGGTGGACGGGATGGACCCGCTCATCCACTCGCTGTTCTGGTCTGTCACGCTGAACACGGGCGTCTTCCTGCTGGGGTCGATCGTCACCTTTCCCGGCCCGGTCGAACGGATGCAGGGCGCGGCCTTCGTGCGGGTCTTTGACATTGCCGCCTCTGGCCCGAGGGGCTGGGAAAAGGGCTTTGCCGAAACCGAAGACCTGCTGGTGATGGCGCAGCGCATTCTGGGTGATGACGACGCGCTGGCCTTTTTCGAGGCCGAGGCAAAGGGGCAGGGCAAGGCGGGCTATCTGCCCGATCCCTCGCCCCAGTTCATTGCCCGGCTGGAACGGCGGCTGGCCGGTTCGGTGGGGGCTGCCACGGCCCATGCGATGATCAGCCAGCTTGCCGGGCGGGCGACGGTCACGGTCGAAGACCTGATGGCGGTCGCCAGCGAATCGGCGCAGATCATGGAATATTCGGCGCGCCTGGAAAGCCAGCAGGCCGAACTGGCGCGCACGGCGGGGCAATTGCGCGAGGCCAATGAAAAGCTGACCCAGCTTTCGGTCCAGAAGGATGCCTTCCTCAGCCAGATCAGCCATGAACTGCGCACGCCCATGACCTCGATCCGCGCGTTTTCCGAAATTCTGACAGAGCCTGACATGCCGCCCGACATGGTGGCCCATTACGGCCGCATCATCCATGACGAGGCCAAGCGCCTGACCCGGCTTCTGGATGATCTGCTTGATCTGAGCGTGCTGGAAAACGGCACGGTGCAACTGAACCTTGGCCTGTCGAACCTGAGCCAGATGATTGACCGCGCGCTTCAGGCCGCCAGCCACACGAAGCCCGAGCGCAGCTTCATCATCCACCGCGATCTGCCGATGGAAAACATCTTTCTGCGCACTGATGCCGACAGGCTGGTGCAGGTCTTCATCAACCTGATTTCGAACGCCCGCAAATATTGCGATTCCGACCATCCCGAACTGCGCGTGGTCGTGCGCCACCGGGCTGGTCGGGTGACGGTGGATTTCATCGACAACGGTTCGGGAATTCCCAAGGGCAAGCAGGCCCTGATCTTCGAGAAATTCGCCCGTCTGACCGATCAGACCCGGGCCGGCGGCGCCGGTCTGGGGTTGGCCATCTGCCGCGAGATCATGGCCAATCTGGGCGGCACCATCAGCTATCTGCCGGGGCAGGGCGGGGCCGCCTTCCGCGTGGCCTTGCCTTTGCGGCTGGAACGCAAGGCCGCCTGACGGGGTAAACGCTTTGACAACCTTTGGCGGCGACACTTCGGGCAGCAATTGCAGGAAAGGGTCTGGCCGTGACGGCAGAGGTGCTGCGCAGGAAAATGGCCAAGGCATCGGCGCCCGGGGCAGTCCCCGGGGCGGCCGATGTGCGGGGCGGTGAAAAGGCCTGGCGGATCGGCCTTGCCCGGGCGCTGCGCGACGTGGCCGACCTGCCGGTGGATGTGACCCAAGGCCAGCAGCGCCGCATGTCGCTGGCCGAGGTGCTGGATCTGCCCATGGAACGCGCACTGATCCTGATGCTGGAAGGCCCGCAGGAAGGCACGGGGCTGCTGGTCTTGTCGGCCGAAGTCCTGGCCTCGACCGTGGAAAAGCTGACGCTGGGGCGCTGTGGCAGCCATCCGCCCGATCCGCGCCGCCCGTCGCGCACCGATGCGGCGATGATCTGGCCGCTGGCCGATCTGGCGCTGGAAAATCTGGCCGAGGCGCTGGAAGATCAGGAAGATCTGGTCTGGGCAGACGGGTTTCGCGCGGCCTCTTTCATCGAAGAGCC
>JALQTL010000177.1 GCA_023260935.1 Paracoccaceae bacterium | reverse complement strand
GACCCTGACGCGGCGGCGATAGCGGGTGGAATTGCCCGCTACCGCGATGCCCCAGCCGGTGTCCTTCAACACCTGCCGCAGGCCGGTGCGCGACAACAGCGGGATGCGGCCCAGATCGAACAGCGTCAGCGTGCGACCGTTGTTCAGCTCCATCCAGGGGTCCAGATCCCAGGGCCAGATGCGGTGCGTGCTGACATGCGTATCGAAAAAGCCAAGCCGTGGGGCTTTGCGGAACTTCGCCAGTTCCTTGTACATGCGCAGATAAGGATACATCGGGGCCTCCGTCTTCGTGCCTGCCTGCCCCGCGCCTGCGCCAAGGTCAAGCAGGACGCCACGGCAACCGGGACTGAAACCCTGCCGCAGATGGCCGCGGAAAGCGCGGAAGGCATTGCCCTTCTGGGGGGCGCAGGCTACCACTACCACAATCCCTAGTATCTGCTGGTAAGGGCAAACGATGACCGCGCTGATGGAAACACTGCTTCTTATTCTGAACATCGCCCAGTGGATCATTCTGATCCACATCATCATGTCCTGGCTGATCAACTTTCAGGTGCTGAACCTGCGGCAACCTCTGGTGGCACAGGTCTGGTATGGGCTGAACCGTCTGCTCGATCCGATCTATTCGCGCATCCGCGCCATGCTGCCCAATCTGGGCGGCCTTGATCTGGCCCCGCTGATCGTTCTGGTCATCATCTTCTTCCTGCAACGGCTGATCGTGACCGGCGGGCTGTGAGCGCGCCTCTGCGTCAGATGCCCGTCCCCCGGACGCCAGATCCGTCAGACCTGCTGCATAGGGTCTTCGGCTTTCCCGGCTTTCGCCCGGGTCAGGAAGAAATCGTGCGCGCGGTGCTGGAAGGCCGCAATACCCTTGCCATCATGCCCACCGGGGGCGGCAAGTCGCTGTGCTTTCAACTGCCGGCCCTGTGCCGCGACGGGGTGACGGTCGTAATCTCTCCACTGATCGCGCTGATGCGTGATCAGGTGCGCGCGCTGCGGGCCGCCGGGGTAGAGGCAGGCGCGCTGACCTCGGGCAATACGGACGCGGAAACGGAAGAGGTTTTTGCCGCCATCGACGAAGGCCGGCTGAAACTTCTGTACATGGCACCCGAAAGGCTGGCCTCGGGCGCGGCGGTGGCCTTGCTGCGGCGCGCCGGGTGCAGTCTGATCGCGGTGGACGAGGCGCATTGCGTCAGCCAATGGGGCCATGATTTCCGCCCCGATTACCTGCGCATCGGCAATCTGCGCCGCACGCTGGGGGTACCGCTGGCCGCCTTTACCGCCACGGCGGATGAGGAAACCCGGACCGAAATCGTCGCACGTCTGTTTGACGGCGAAGCACCCGCCACCTTTCTGCGCGGGTTCGACAGGCCAAACATTCACCTTGCCTTCGCGGTAAAGGACAAGCCGCGCGATCAGATCCTGCGCTTTGCCGCCGCACGCAAGGGCCAGTCGGGCATCGTGTATTGCGCCGCCCGCGCCCGGACCGAAGTGCTGGCCCAAGCCCTGCGCGATGCCGGCCATTCGGCCTGCCACTACCACGGCGGGATGGATGCCGAAGACCGCCGCCGGGTAGAGATCCGCTTTCAGCAGGAAGACGGCCTGATCGTCGTGGCCACCATCGCCTTCGGCATGGGCATCGACAAGCCCGATATCCGCTGGGTCGCCCATGCCGACCTGCCGAAATCGATCGAAGCCTATTATCAGGAAATTGGCCGTGCCGGGCGTGACGGGGCGCCGGCCGAAACGCTGACGCTCTATGGCCCCGATGACATCCGCCTGCGCCGGGCCCAGATCGACGAAGGCTTGGCCCCCGCCGACCGCAAGGCGGCGGATCATGGCCGCCTGAACGCGCTTCTGGGGCTGGCCGAGGCGATCGGATGCCGCCGTCAGGTGCTGCTGGCCTATTTCGGCGAAGAGGCCGCGCCCTGCGGCCATTGCGACCTGTGTGACCGCCCCGCCGTTCTGTTTGACGCAACCGAAGCGGTGCGCAAGGCCCTGTCGGCCATCCTTCGCACGGGCGAATGGTTCGGCGCGGGCCATCTGATCGATATCCTGACTGGCAATGCCACCCAAAAGGTGCGCGAACGCGGGCATGACAGCCTGCCCACCTTTGCCGTGGGACGTGATCTGTCAAAGGCGGCTTGGGGCGCGGTTTTCCGGCAGATGATGGGGCGCGATCTGGTCCGCCCCGATGGCGAACGCCACGGCGCCTTGCGCATGACCGATGCCGCGCGCCCGATCCTGAGAGGCGAGGCCAGCATCACCTTGCGCCGTGATACCGTTGATGCGGCAGCCCCCCGGGTGGCGGTCAAGACGTTGGTTTCCGACGAGGACGCGCCGCTGCTTTCGGCCCTGAAGGCCAAGCGGCGGGCCTTGGCCGAAGCGGCGGGTGTGCCGGCCTATGTGGTCTTTCCCGACCGCACGCTGATTGAAATGGCCGAACGCCGCCCCGCCACGCTGGACCAGATGGCCGGGATCACCGGTGTCGGGGCGAAAAAGTTGGAAAGCTACGGCGCGGCCTTTCTTCAGGTGATCAACGGTGCCGCCGAAGACCTGCACCCCACGCG
Source organism: Paracoccaceae bacterium (assembly GCA_023260935.1). Taxonomy (GTDB): domain Bacteria; phylum Pseudomonadota; class Alphaproteobacteria; order Rhodobacterales; family Rhodobacteraceae; genus Pseudotabrizicola. The sequence continues at coordinate 6,167 of JALQTL010000177.1, read as the reverse complement.
GATGAAACTGGCCGGCCGCAGCCAAGGCGCGGTTTATGACCGGCTGGCGGAATGCAGCCAGCAGCTTTACCGCGGCCCGGACGGCACGGGAAAGCCGATGTCGCTTTCCCCTTCGCTCTTGCGCCGGATCGCCGAACGGCACCCGACCACATTGTCGGAACTGGACCGCGTGGCGGAACTGGGGCCCGCCCGGATGGAACGGTTCGGGGCGGCGTTTCTGGAGGTTCTGACCTCCTCCTGAAGCTGCCGGCGGGGTGGACATCTGCCCAAGACACCATATCTTGCGGCCTGGAAGGGGGCCCTCAGATGCTGACCGTGATTTCGCCTGCCAAGAAACTGGATGAAACCCCCAAGGCCCTGCCCGAGGGGATCGAGATGACAGAGCCGCGCTTTGCCGACCGGGCCATGGTTCTGGCAAAGGCCGCGCGGCGCCTTTCGGTGGCCGAGTTGCGCAAGCTGAGCGGAATTTCCGAACCCCTTGCCCGCCTGAACCGCGATAGGTTTGCCGCCTTTTCAGCCGATCCTGCACCCGGCACCATCTTTGCCGCGGCGCAGTGCTTTGCCGGTGACACCTATCAGGGACTGGACCTGCGCACGATGACGCCCGAAGGCCTTGCCCGGGCCGAAACCCACCTTCGTATCCTTTCAGGGCTTTACGGCCTGCTCAGGCCCTTCGATGCGATTCAGGCTTACCGGCTGGAAATGGGCAGCAAGCTGAGCACGCGCAAAGGCGCCGATCTTTATGCCTTCTGGGGCGATGACATCGCCCGCGCCCTGCGGGCCGATGCCGGCGATGTGGGGGCGAAAGCAATCGTGAACTGTGCCAGCGTCGAATATTTCACCGCCGCCGACCGCCCGGCCCTTGGCCTGCCGGTGATCACCCCGGTGTTTCTGGAGGAAAAAGACGGCGAAAGACGCACGGTCAGCTTCTGGGCAAAGCGCGCCCGGGGCGCAATGGCCCGGTTCATCTGCGAAAACGCCCTGACCCAGCCCGATGACCTGCGCGCCTTTGCCAGCAACGGTTATGTCTGGCAATCCGCGCTTTCCAGCCCGGACCGCCCCGTTTTCCTGCGCCCCCAGGCGGTTCAGGACGCCGCCTGATCGGGCACCGCCGCCAGCGGCGGGGTAGCCCCGGCCGGGCAGTAATCGGTAATCGTGGACGTAATCGCCGCCCGCTTCAGCGGCTTGGTCAGATACTGGTCCATGCCCGAGGCAAGAATCCCCTCGCTGTCGCCATCCAGCGCATGCGCGGTCAGCGCCACGATGGGCACATGGCCCTTGCCCGCCTCCAGCACCCGAATGGCGCGCGCGGCGGCGCAGCCATCCATTTCGGGCATCGAGATGTCCATGAAGATCAGGTCAGGGTGAAAGGTCTTGAACCTCTCCACCGCCTCGCGCCCATTATTGGCAAACTCCAGATCGATCGCCAGATCCTTGACCATCTTGGCAAAGACCAACTGGTTCGTGCGGTTGTCCTCTGCCGCCAGAATACGCATCCGCCGGCCGGACGACGGCGGCAGGGCCGGCCGGGCCGCCGGTTCCGGGCGGGGCACGGACAGGGCCTGCAACTGGCGGTAAAGATCGGCCCGCAGAAGCGGCTTTTGCAAGATTGCCGAAAGGCCCAGCCCATCGGCAGCCCCGCGTGCGACCGCCGGATTGGAAGACAGCATCACGATCGGCAGCGCATGGCCCGCCGCCCGCACCGCGGCGGCAAAGGCAAGGCCGTCCATCTCGGGCATGTCATGATCCGTCAGGATCACATCGAACCCCGCATCCGTGGAAAGCAGCGCCAACGCCTCGCGCGCGGACCGGCACAGATTGACGGCAATGCCATGCGGCACAAGCTGGCGTTCCAGAATGGTGCGGTTGATGAACTGGTCATCCACCACCAGCGCCCGCCGGATGGTGATCGGCAACCGAGATTTCGGCGCATCTTCGGCCACCGGCCAGACCACGCGAAAGCCAAAGCACGATCCTTTGCCCAGATCGCTGTCCACCCAGACAGACCCTTCCATCAGGTCGATCAGCCGACGGGTGATGGCAAGGCCAAGGCCGGTGCCTTCGAACTTCCGGTTGTTCTGGCTTTCGACCTGATTGAATTCGCCAAAGATGTGGTCAAGGTTTTCAGGCGAAATCCCGATACCGGTATCTTCGACGGTGATGTGCAGTTCCTGCTGGCCACTGTCCCCGTCAAGGCCCACGACCCGCACCAGCACATGCCCCACCTCGGTGAATTTCACGGCATTGCCCAGAAGGTTTGTCAGGATCTGTCGCACCCGGCCCGGATCGGCGACAAAGCGGGTGGGCAGGAACATGTCGTAGTCGATCATCAGATCGATGCCCTTAGCCCGCGCGCGCGGCTGCAAAAGCATCGTCACCTCGTGAATCATGCGTTCCAGATCAAAGGGTTCGGGGTGCAGGGTCAGACGCTCGGCCTCGATCTTGGAATAGTCGAGGATATCGTTGATGATGACCAGCAGCGCCTCGCCCGAGGAACGGATGGTTTCGGCAAACAGACGTTGCTCCTCGCTCAGGGCTGTATCGCACAGCAACTCCGCCATGCCGACCACGCCGTTCATGGGCGTCCGGATCTCATGGCTCATATTGGCAAGGAAGGCCGATTTCGCGCGGCTGGCGGCCTCGGCCTCTTCACGGGCGGCTTCCAGCGCCGCCTGCTGTTCCTTCAGTTCGGTGATGTCAACGCGCAGGCCCACGCGGCCGCCATCTGGTGTGGCCTGTTCCAGCACACGCAGCCACCGTCCATCGCCCAGCTTCTGTTCCAGAAGCCCCTGCGGATCGAGGTGCTGCTGCATCCTTTCGGCAAGCCATTCCTCCTCGCGCCCGGATGCTTCGGCATATTGCCCGCGTTCCAGCCCGTATTTGAGGATCGATTCGAAGCTGGCCCCCGGCACCATCGCCGGCGCGCTTTCAGGATAGATTTCGCGGTAACGCTGATTGCAGGTCAAGAGTCTGTCCTCTCTGTCAAAAAGAACGAAGCCGTCGGGAATGGCTTCCAGCGCGGCCCAGATCCGCATCTGTTCGGTGATATCAAGCGCAAGGGTCACGATGTCGCCATCGCGGGCCCGCCGGTCCACCAGCCGCAGATAGCTGCCGTTCGACAGGCGGATCACCTCGGGCTCGATCGGGTCGGCGTCCCAGCGAGCCAGCATCCGGCGCGCCCATTCCTCGGGCGTCTCATCGCCCAGCACCACAAGGCCGCTATGTGCGGCAATATCCAGAATCTCGGCGTAGGAAATGCCAAGGCCCACATTCATGCCGTTGAACGCCGCCAGATAGGCCCGATTGGCGGCAACAAGTTTCAGTCTGGAATCAAAGACGGCAAACCCGTCACGGATGGTGTTGATCGAATCCCACAAACGCCGTTCGGCCATGACGGCCGCGGTATGGGCGCGTTCCAGATCGCGCAGGAAGCGGGCGTTCTGGTCCTTCAACGCATCCGCTTCGGACCGGGCGGATTTCACCTCTGTCCGCTGTTCGACGATCTGTTCGGAAAGGGAGCGCGCATGCAGCGCAAGCTTTTCGTTCGCTGCGAAAAGCTCACGCTGCTTCTGTTCCAGAAGGCGCTCTGCCGCCAGTCTTGCGCGGCGTTCCTTGGCCAGACGTTCTGTCAGATCCATGCAACCGTGTTCCGATCCATCGCCCGCGACTTTGCCGCCGACAGGGGGAACGTATCGGAAACAGAATGAAGGCCCTGTTAACGGCGACGGGGAAAACCCTACCCTCACCGCGCTTGCGCGACTCTTGGCCGGCATGCCACCATGGACCTGTTCCAAAGCAAAGGTCTTGTCATGCGCGCCCTGATCCTGGCTATTGTCACGATTTCTTTCTGCACCGTGTCGGCCGTGGCGCAGGATCTGCCGCTGGTGCCACAAAAGCGCGTCACCATCAGCGAGGGGCAGGATCTGCCGGGCGGCGATGTCGCGCAGATTTTCGACACCACGCTGGAGGCCTGCGAAAAGGCCTGCCTGAGCATGGCGCAATGCACGGCCTTCACCTTCAACACCCGCAACGGCAGTTGTTTCCCCAAGGCAAACCCCGGGGCCGCCACCCCCTATGACGGCGCTGTTTCCGCCGTTGTTCTGCCAACCGATCCTGCGGTAGCGGGCGGTGCCGCGGCGCGCCGGGGGGATCTTGCCTTTCTTTCCGATTCCGATCTGGCACAGGCACGCGGGCAAGCGCAGGAACTGGGGCGCCGGCATTACAGCAATGGCTTTGCGGCCGAAGACCATCTTCGCGCCGCCCGTGATGCCGAAGCCCAGGAAAATGCCGAGCTGGCCATGCGCTTTCTGGGCGCCGCCGTAACGCTTTCTGATCAGGCGACGGACTGGGCGGAATATGCGCGGCTCTTGCTGCTGGCCTCTGACCGGAACGGCGCCAGCCAGTTTGACCTGCGGACCCGTGCACTTCTGGCATCGGTCAACGGCTATCTGCGCACCGACAGCGGGCCCTTGCGCCACACGCTGCTGGTCCTCATGGGCGAGGCGCTGGAAAAACTGGGCCGGGGACGCGATACCGTGCAGGCCCTGCGTCTGGCACAGGCCCTGCAACCGCGTGACGATACCGCCGCCCTGCTGGAGGATGCGATCGGCAAATACGGCTTTCGGATCACCGAGCATCAGGTTCAGGCCGACAGCCCCCGCCCCCGTATCTGCGCGATCTTTTCCGAAGACCTGTCAAAATCGGGCGTTGATTACGAAAGCTTCGTGCAACTGCCCGAATCGGGGCTGACCGTCACGTCGGATGGCGGGCGGATGCTCTGCGTGGAAGGCGTGTCGCATGGCGCACGCTATGCCCTTGTGTTCCGCGAAGGGCTGCCGGCAGCCGACGGGCAGGTACTGGCCCGGTCGGTACCCGTCACCGCCTATGTCCGCGACCGCACGGCACAGGTGCGCTTTCCCGGCCGCGCCTATGTGCTGCCAAGGGGAGAGGGCGCCGCGCTGCCGGTTGTGACCGTCAACACCGAACGGCTGGACCTGACGCTGTACCGCGTCACTGACCGGAACCTGCTGCGCGCTTTCCAGTCAGGCTATTTCAGCCAGCCGATGGCCGACTGGCAGGAGGAAAACTTCCGGGGCGAGGTGGGGGCACAGGTCTGGTCCGGAACCGCAACCGTGGGCCAAGAGGTAAACCGTGACGTCACCACCCGCCTGCCGATGGCCGAGGCGCTGCGCGACCGGCCGGCCGGGGTCTATGCGCTGAAGGCCGCCGTGCCGGGGGAAGACCCGTATGAGGTGGCGCCAGGCTGGCAATGGTTTGTCGTCTCTGATCTGGGGATGACCACCTTTTCCGGCGCGGACGGGCTGCATGTCATCGTGCGCAGCCTTGGGTCTGCCGGGCCAAAGGCAGGTATCACGGTCGAGCTTCTGTCGCGCGCCAATGACGTTCTGGCGACCGCTACCACCGATGCCATCGGCCATGCCCGCTTTGATGCCGGGCTGACGCGCGGCACGGCCGGGCAGGCGCCCGCACTGGTCGTGGCACGCGAAGGGGCAGCGGATGCCGGCGGGGATCTTGCCTTCCTGTCGCTGGGCGACCCCGAGTTCGACCTTTCGGATCGCGGCGTTGCAGGGCGCGAGGCCGCCCACGCGATTGATCTGTTCCTGACCACGGACCGGGGCGCCTATCGAGCGGGGGAAACGGTCAATGTTACCGCACTTGCCCGTGATGACCGGGCCGCCGCGCTGACTGGCCTGCCGCTTACCGCCATCCTGAAGCGGCCCGATGGCGTGGAATTCTCACGCCAGCAGGTCAGCGACACCGGCGGCGGCTATGTGCTGGCCTTGCCTATCCCGGGCACGGCGCCGCGCGGCGTCTGGCGGCTGGACATGCTGGCAGACCTTGAGGCCGCCCCGCTCGGCTCGCGCACCTTTCTGGTCGAGGATTTTCTGCCCGAACGCATCGACGTTTCGCTGACCCTGCCCGAAACCCCCTTGACCCGCCATGACAACGTGTCGCTTCAGGTTTCGGCACGTTACCTGTTCGGTGCCCCCGGTGCAGACCTTTCGGTCGAGGGAGAGGTGCTGTTGCGCGCGGCTACGGGCCTGCCGGGCTTTCCCGGCTATGTCTTTGGCCCGCAAGATGCGCCCTTTGCCGCCCGGATGGAAAGCTTCGGCGGCGTGCGGACCGATGCCGCGGGGCAGGGCCTG
>JALQTL010000123.1 GCA_023260935.1 Paracoccaceae bacterium | reverse complement strand
CCATCACCACCATCCACACGTTGTAGGTGCCCCCCAGATGGCGGGAAAGCGCATCCTGCGCGGCAAAGACGATCGTGGTGGCGACCATGAGCCAGATGCCAAGGCGGGTGTTCTGCGGAACGCTCATGCGGGCCGGCGCTCCAATGACAGGGCGTAAAGCCCGGCGGCGATGATCAGGCCCGCGCCAAGCGCGACAAGGGGCGCCAGCGTTTCGTCATAGACCAAGATGCCGATCAGGGTGACGAAAACGATCTGAAGATAGGCATAGGGCTGCACCCGCGCGGCTTCGATCTGTTCATAGCATTTCAGCAAGAGCCAGTGCGACAGCACCGACAGCCCGCAGTAGCACAGCAAAAGCGGCCAGTCCGCTGTGGCGATAGGCTGCCAGTTCGGCAGGCCGAAGGCCGTCATCAGCACGGCGCCGATGACGCCGGGCCAGAAGAAGGCCGGAAACGTGGGCTCGTCGCGCGTGGTCAGCCGGGTCAGGATGGAATAGACCGCAAACATCATCGCCGCCGCAAGCGGCAGCAGGGCCGCGGGGGAAAAGACACCCATCCCCGGGCGCAGGATGATGATCACCCCCACCAGCCCCGCGGCGATCGCCGCCCAGCGTTGCCAGATCATCCGCTCGCCCAGAAGCGGGCCGGAGAGGGCAGCGATCAGCAGCGGACAGATGGCAAAGACCGCGTGGCTTTCGATCAGCCCGATCCGGGTATAGCCATAGACGATGAAACAGATTTCCCCCACCAGCAGCACCGCCCGCGCGACATGGGCAGGCGGCCTGCGCGAGGCGACGGCGGCACGGAACCCTTCGGGACGACGCAGGGCCAGCAGGGTGACAAAGCCTGCAAAGACCCAGTAGCGGACCATGATAATCATCGGGGTGTTGTAGGTTTCGGCCAGATAGCGCGAAAAGCCGTCCTGCGCGGCAAAGGTTGCCACGGCGGCGATCATCAGCCAGATGCCAAGCCTTGCGTTCCTGCTCATTTCCAGCCTGCGGTCATGTGGCGCTTGCGGCCATGGCCCGGATGGCGCTGGACGGTAAAGCCGGCGTCGGCAAGGGCGCGGCGCACATGGCCCGCGGCGGTATAGGTGGCAAAGCTGCCCCCCGGCAAGGTATGGGCAAAGACCATTTCCATCAGGTCGGTCGACCACAGTTCGGGGTTCTTGGCGGGTGAAAAGCCATCCAGAAACCAAGCGTCCGCCCGGCCCTGCCACAACGGCAGGGTGGCGCGGGCATCGCCTTCGATCACCTCGACCGTCAGGCCCGGCAGCGTGAACCGGCGCTGGCCCCGCCCCCAAGCGGCAAGAAAGGGATCGGCCACGGCGCGGGCCTCGGGGAAGGCCTGAAGCGCGCGGTCGATGTCTGTCGCGGGCAGGGGAAATGCCTCGAAACTGGTAAAGTGCAGCGTGCCCGGCCTTCCGGTTGCGGCCCATGCGATCTGGGTGGCCAGCATGTTCAGCCCGGTGCCAAACCCCAGTTCTGCAATGTGAAAGCCATCGCTCAGCCTGTCGGGCAGGCCGTTTCCGGCCAGAAAGACGTGGCGCGTTTCGGCCAGCCCGTCGGCGAGCGAGAAATACGGGTCGTCAAAGCGGCGCGATACCGGGATCGTGCCGTCTTTCCAGTCCAGACCCGTGCTCTGTTCGTTGGCCGTCATTTCCCGTAAGCCTTTCGGCGTAGTCATGGTCACGGGGCGCGGGAAATGGCAAGGGTCGATCTGACGGTGATGGGCGGCGGCATCTTTGGCCTTGCCTGCGCATGGGAGGCGGTGCGGCGCGGCGCAAGGGTGCGCGTGATCGAGGCCGACCGAATAGGTTCCGGATCCTCGGGCGGGCTGGTCGGGGCGCTGTCGCCGCATGTGCCGGAAAACTGGAACCCGAAAAAGCAGTTCCAACTGGAAAGCCTGCTGATGGCCAAAGAGTTCTGGGACGGGGTGGAGGGTGCCTCGGGGCTGGCCACGGGCTATGCCCGGCTGGGCAGGCTGCAACCGCTGGAGGATGCCGCCGCCGTCGCCCGGGCCCGGGGGCGGGCCGAGGAGGCGGCGCTTCTGTGGCAGGGGCAGGCTGACTGGACGGTAGAGCCCGCCCCGGCAGGGGGGGGCTGGGCGCCGGTCAGCCCTTCGGGACTGGTGGTGCGCGATACGCTTTCGGCCCGGCTGCATCCGCGCCTTGCGGCGCGTGCGCTGTGCGCGGCGATCCGCGCGGGCGGTGCAGAAGTGGTGGAGGGCGCGGGGGCCGATGCGTCGCCCCCGACCGGCGGCGCGGTGATCTGGGCCACGGGACATGCGGGGCTTCTGGCGCTGGGGGCGGATCTGGGGCGCGCCGTAGGCGGCGGGGTGAAGGGGCAGGCGCTGCTGTTGCGCCATGATGCCCGCGACCAACCGCAGCTTTTTGCCGGCGGCCTGCATGTGGTGCCCCATGTCGATGGCACGGTGGCCATCGGATCTACCTCGGAAAACGAATGGACAGACGGGGCGGCGGTGGATGCGCAATGCGATGCCCTGCTGGCGCGGGCGCTGGAGGCCTGCCCGGCCCTGCGCGGGGCCCAGGTGACCGAGCGTTGGGCCGGGGTGCGCCCGCGCGCGCGCAGCCGTGCGCCGATGCTGGGCCACTGGCCCGGGCGGCCGGGGCATTTCGTGGCAAATGGCGGGTTCAAGATCGGCTTTGGCATGGCGCCGAAGGTGGCAGAGGTGATGGCCGATCTGGTGCTGGAGGGGCGGGATGCCCTGCCCGAAGGCTTCAGGGTTACGGATTCGCTGCGCGGCGCGGCTTGACCTTCGCCCCCCGCCTTTCTATCCCCGCCCCGAAGGAGTGCCCCGCATGCCCGATCTTTTCGCCTATACTGACGGCGCCTGTTCCGGCAATCCTGGCCCCGGGGGCTGGGGGGTGCTGCTGATCGCCCGCGATGGCGACACGGTGCTGCGCGAGCGCGAGCTTTCGGGGGGCGAGGCCGAGACGACAAACAACCGGATGGAGCTGATGGCGGCGATTTCGGCGCTGGAATCGCTGTCGCGGCCCAGCACCATCACCATTGTCACCGACAGCGCCTATGTGAAGAACGGCGTGACCGGCTGGATCTTCGGGTGGAAGCGGAACGGCTGGAAGACGGCCGACAGGAAGCCGGTCAAGAATGTGGAGCTGTGGCAGCGGCTGGATGCGGCGCAGGCCCGCCACAACGTTGAGTGGCGCTGGATCAAGGGTCACGCGGGCCATGCCGAAAACGAACGGGCCGATGCGCTGGCCCGGGCCGGGATGGCGCCGTTCAAGCCGGTAAGGGGGGCCCCGGCATGACTGCGGCCGAGGGACTGTTGCGCCTGTTGCCGCTGCTGGATTACCTGTCGGTGGCGGTGTTCGCGCTGACTGGGGCGCTGGTGGCCAGCCGGGCGCAGCTGGATGTGGTGGGGTTCATCTTCATCGCCTGCCTCACGGCCACGGGGGGCGGCACCCTGCGCGATGTGATGCTGGACCGGCCGGTGTTCTGGATCGCCAACCCGGCCATGCTGGGCGTGGCGGCGGCGGCGGCGCTGGTGGTGTTCATGACCGCGCATCTGCTGGAAAGCCGCTATCGCGCGATCCTGTGGCTGGATGCCTTTGCCCTTGCGGTTGCCGTCCCTGCGGGGGTGGCGGCGGCGGTTGGCGAAGGGGCGGGCTGGTCTGTCGTGCTGGTCATGGGGATGGTGACGGGCTGCATGGGCGGGCTGTTGCGCGATGTGGTCTGCAACGAGGTGCCGCTGGTCTTGCGGCAGGGAGAGCTTTACGTCACCTGCGCTTTTGCCGGGGCGCTGGCGGTGGTGCTGGTGGGGCTGGCTGGGGTTTCGGGCGGGGCCGCGCTGGTTCTGTGCGGGGTGGTGACGCTGGGGCTGCGGGCGGGCAGCATCGCCTTTGGCTGGCGGTTGCCGGTTTACAGGGCACGGCCGCCGCGCACCAATCCGCCCAAGAGGTAGTGTTCCTGGGGCGATAGGGGCTTTTCCCGGCAGGGCGTTTGGCTATCCTGCGGCCATGCCGCGCCGCAAGATCATTCCCGATGCCGAGGTTCACGCCACCATCCGCCGGCTTCTGGCCGAAGGCGGCGACAAGGCCGTTGCCTTTGGCCCGGTGGCCCGGCAGACCGGGTTGGCGGCGGCCACGCTGGTGCAGCGCTTTGGCAGCCGCGAAGGCATGGTGCAGGCCGCGCTTCACGATGGCTGGGACCGGCTGGATGCCGCCTGCCAGAAGGCCGAGGCGGAATCCCCGATGACGGCAAAGGGCGCGGCTGCCCTGCTGAAGGCCTTGGGGGAGGAAAGCGGTGACGGCGGAGCCGACCTGTCGCTTCTGGCGGTGAATTTCCGCGATGCGGGGCTGCGCGAGCGGGCGGCCTCGTGGCGTGCCCGGGTGGAAGCGGCCCTTGCCTTGCGTCTGGGGGGCGGGCCAAAGGCGCAGGAGGCGGTGGCGGTGCTGTTTGCCGCATGGATGGGGCAGGTGCTGTGGATGCCCGCGGGCGGCAAGGGGTTCCGGCTGAAGGATGCCTTGAAGCGGCTTACCTGATGTAGGTCTTCCACAGCCAGATCAGCAGTACCGCGCCAAGGAAGGCGCCCAGAAAGCCCGCGGCCCAGCCCGTCACCATCATCAGGAAACGCAGCAGCGCACCCCCCATCAGCGCCCCGAAGACACCGATGGCAATGGTCGTGGGCACATCGGTGTTCACCTTCATGACCCGGGTGGCCAGAAACCCGGCCGCCGCCCCGATGATGACAAGTGCGATGATCGGCATGCTGCCCCCCACTTTCCGCCAATATGGGGCAGAATGGCGCCAATGGGAATGGGCTGCCGTCGGGCTAAAGCCGGTCTGGAAGGGTCAGGCCCTTCAGAACCTCGGCCGCGGGCATGGGGCGCTTGCCTTCGCGCTGCGCCTCCAGCACCTCGATGGCGTCTGTGCCACAGGCGATGGTGAAGCCGCCCAGAACCTGCCCCGGCACCCCGGAGCCCGGGCAAAGGCGTGAGCGCAGAAGCTTTACCCTTTCGCCGGCGACGCTGACCCAGGCGCCGGGAAAGGGCGACAGGCCACGGATCAGGCGGTCCACCTCGGCCGCGTGGCGGGTGAAATCGACGCGGGCTTCGGCCTTGTCGATCTTGGCTGCGTAGGTGACGCCTTCGGCGGGCTGTGGTTCGGGGTGCAGGTCGGGCAGGCGGTCAAGCGCCTGAAGGATCAGCCGCGCGCCCATGGCCGACAGGCGGTCATGCAGATCGGCGGTGGTTTCGGCCGTGCCGATCGGGGTGGCTTCGCGCAACAGGACGGGGCCGGTATCCAGACCCGCCTCCATCTGCATGATGCAGACCCCGGTTTCGGCGTCGCCCGCCATGATGGCGCGGTGGATCGGGGCGGCCCCGCGCCAGCGCGGCAACAGGCTGGCGTGGATGTTCAGGCAGCCATGGCGCGGCGCATCGAGCACCGCCTGCGGCAGGATCAGCCCATAGGCCACCACCACCGCCACATCGGCGCCAAGGGCGGCGAATTCGGCCTGCGCCTCGGCGCCTTTCAGGCTGGTGGGGTGGCGGACGGGCAAACCAAGCCCCAGCGCGGCCTGATGCACGGCGCCGGGGCGTTCGGCCTTGCCCCGGCCCGCGGGGCGGGGGGGCTGGGTATAGACTGCCAGCACCTGATGCCGGAGCGCCAGTGCCTGAAGCACCGGGACCGAAAACTCCGGCGTGCCCATGAAAACCAGTTTCATCCGCGTCTCTTCTGCTTTTCTGCCCGGGCAATCAGCATCTTGCGCTTCAGCGGCGACAGGTGGTCAAAATACATCCGGCCCGCCAGATGGTCGAGCTGGTGCTGCACCGATGTGGCCCAGAGGCCCACGAAATCGCGGTCCTCCACCTCTCCGCTTTCGTTCAGAAAACGCACGGTCACGGCGCGGGGGCGGCGGATGACGGCCGAGACACCGGGCAGGTTCGGGCTGGCTTCTTCATGTTCGCGCATCTGGCCGCTGGCATGCAGGACAACCGGGTTGGCCATGCGCACGGCCTTCCCGCGTTCGGTGGAACAATCCACCACCGCCAGCCGCAGCGGCACGCCGATCTGCACGGCGGCAAGGCCATAGCCGGGCATCGCCTCCATCGTGTCGATCATGTCGGCCCAGATGCCGCGGACCTCATCGGTGATGGCGGGCACCTCGGCGGCGGGGGTCTTCAGCACCGGCGCGGGCCAGGGCAGGCAGGGGCGCGCGGTCATGGCCGGGCCACGGTATAATTGGCTTCGGCCGCCGCGCGCGCTTCGGGGGAAAGGCGGTCGAAGGTGACGATGCCGTCAAGGTGATCCAGTTCGTGCTGCGCGCAAATCGCGGCAAATCCGGTCAGGCGTTCGGTCCGGCGCTGGCCATCCAGCCCGGTAAAGGCCAGTTCCACCCAATCGGCGCGGGGTACATCGACCGTGACGCCGGGGATCGACAGGCAGCCCTCGGGCCCGGGTGCCGTGGTGGCGGATCGGGCAATGATTTCGGGGTTGATGCAGACGCAGGGGCGCCGTGTGCCTTCCTTCCACGTTACATCCATCACGAAAAGGCGCTGAAGCACCCCCACTTGCGGCGCGGCAAGGCCACGCCCCTGCGCGTGATACATCGTGTTCAGCATGTCGGCGGCCAGACGCCCCGTCTGTTCCGCCTCTGGGGCGGCGACCGGGGAGCAGGGGGTTGAAAGCCACGGGTCGGGCCATGTGACGATGGGCAGAACCTGCATGTCAGGCCTGTGCCATCCGGGCCCGTTCCCGCTTCAGCTTTTCCATCTTGCGGGTGATCATCTGCCGTTTCAGCGGGCCGAGGTAATCGATGAACAGCTTGCCGTTCAGATGGTCGATCTCGTGCTGAACGCAGGTGGCCCAGAGGCCGGAAAACTGTTCTTCCTGCACCGTGCCGGTCAGATCATGCCATGTCACGCGCACCTCCGAGGGGCGCTTTACCTCGGCATACTGGTCGGGGATCGATAGGCAGCCTTCCTCATAGATCGACTGATCCTCGGATGCCCAGGTTATTTCGGGGTTGATCAGCACCATCGGGCGGGGCGGGCCGTCCTTGATGCAATCCATCACCAGAACGCGCCGCATCACCCCGATCTGGGGGGCGGCAAGCCCGATGCCGGGCGCATCATACATGGTTTCCAGCATGTCATCGGCCAGCTGCGCAAGATCGGCGGTGAATTCGGTCACCGTATCGCAGGGCTTCTTGAGGCGCGGATCGGGATGGATCAGAATGGGGCGGATCATGCGTCAGATTTACGGCGCGGGGGGCATTCGTGCAAGGGGGCGGTCCCCATGCAAGTTTGTTCTTTATATGGGCTGTATTTGGGTCATTGTTCTGGTTACAATCTTTCATTTGGACGGATGTTCCTGATCTTGATAATGGTTTGGAATTAACGTCTGCAAGGCAAGCGGGTGAGACATGAGCTTTGATGAACGGATCGACCGGTTCGGAACCCATTCGGTCAAATGGGACATGATGGAGCGCCTGTATGGCGTGCCGGCGGATCGCGGTCTGGCGATGTGGGTGGCGGATATGGATTTCCGCCCGCCGGCCTGCATTCAGGCCGCGGTCGAGAAGATGGCGGCGCATGGCATCTATGGCTATTACGGCGACGATGCGTCTTATCTGGAGGCGATCCGCTGGTGGATGCAGACCCGGCATGGCTGGGCGGTGGACCCAAAGCACATCTTCACCACGCATGGGCTGGTCAATGGCACCGGGCTGGTGGTGGATGCCTTTACCCGGCCCGGTGACGGGGTTGTTCTGATGACTCCGGTCTATCACGCCTTTGCGCGCACGATTAAAGCGGCGGGCCGCAAGGTGGTGGAATGCAAACTGAAGCTGGAGGCCGGGCGTTACGAGATGGATTTCGACGCCTGGGATGCGCAGATGACCGGCGCCGAAAGGATGCTGATCCTGTGTTCGCCCCACAATCCCGGGGGGCGGGTCTGGACACGGGCCGAATTGCAGGCCACGGCCGATTTCTGCAAGCGGCACGATCTGGTGCTTGTCTCGGACGAGATCCATCATGATCTGGTGATGCCGGGGCACCACCATCATGTCATGGCGACCGTGGCACCCGAAATCGCGGACCGTCTGGTGATGATGACGGCGGCGACGAAGACCTTCAACATAGCGGGCTGCCACACCGGCAATGTGATCATCGCAGATGATGCGCTGCGCGCGCGCTTTGGCGAACGGATGATGGCCTTGGGAATTTCGGCCAACTCTTTCGGTCTGCACATGGTCGAGGCCGCCTATTCGGCCGAAGGGGCGGCATGGGTGGATGCGCTGAACCAGTATCTGGATGGCAACCGTCAGATCTTTGATGTGGGGGTGAATGCCATTCCCGGCCTGAGGTCCATGCCGCTGGAGGCCACCTATCTGAGCTGGGTGGATTTTTCCGGCACCGGGATGACCAAGGACGAATTCACCAACCGGGTGGAAAAACAGGCCGCGATCTGCGCCAACCACGGCGAAACCTTCGGTTCGGGGGGCGAAAGCTTTATGCGGTTCAACCTTGCCACACCGCGCGCACATGTCGAAGACGCGGTTTCAAGGCTGAAGGCCGCCTTTGGCGACCTGCAATAGGGGCCAAGGCGTCAGTTTTTCGGTAGCAGCGCGACGGGGGCATTCTCGTCGCGCCAGAAATCCAGCGGCGCGCTGTCCGTCACTGCGGTGGACCGCTTGAAATCACAGATCAGATCGCCGTTTTCCAGTGTCGAGGCGATGATGAGGCACTGAAAGATGTGCCTGTCACCATCATAGACATCGACAAGACCGCGCAGGTTGGGTGCCAGATCGGCATCAAGGGCGAAACCGTCATGCCAGAAGCGCAGGATCGGAAAAACCGCTTCGCCCACCTGAACGCGCAGGCGCGACTTGCGCTTGGCTTCCCTTTTCCGGGCGGCATCCAGGCCGTCCCGAATGTCCTGTGGCAAGAATTCCAGCATTGCCGCCTCCGCATCCCCATCCTGAAAAGTCTGCGGCAGAATTGCTTAAAATCAAGTCAATCGCGTGAAGGTTTCCGGAATGGACCGGAAACACCCCCTGACGTGCCGAAATTGTCGCAGTCGGTCGAACAATCGCCGCGCCCGGGCCGTTGCCCCGCGGCGGAAAATCCGATTGAGAGACGGCGGGACGGGCACCGGCGAGGAATGAGTCGCATGGGGAATGGCGAAGGCATCGTGGATCATGGCGGCGGGGTCGATGCGGCCGTGGCGCGCTGGGGCGGGGTGCGGGCGGACTGGATCGATCTTTCCACCGGCATCAACCCACAGCCCTATCCGCTGCCCGATCTGCCGGGGCCTGCCTTTGCCGACCTGCCCGATGCGGGGGCCGAGGCGGCGCTGGTGCAAGCGGCACGGCAATTCTGGGCGGTACCCGAGGAAGCGGCGGTGCTGGCCGCGCCCGGAGCTTCGGCGCTGATCGCGCGGTTGCCTGCGCTGCGCCCGGCGGGCAGGGTGCGGATTGCGGGGCCGACCTATAACGAACACGGCCGCGCCTTTCGCGCGGCGGGCTGGCAGCTGGTTGACGGCGCGGCCGAGGCGGCGGTGGTGGTGCATCCGAACAACCCGGACGGTCGGTTTCACGACCTGCCGCAGGCGGCGTTTGCCATCATTGACGAAAGCTTCTGCGACATCGCCCCGGGGCGCAGCCTGATGGGCCATGCCACCCGGCCGGGTGTGGTTGTGCTGAAAAGCTTTGGCAAGTTCTGGGGGCTGGCGGGGCTGCGCCTTGGCTTTGCCATTGGCGACCCGGATCTGCTGGCGGGCTTGTCGCGCCTGCTGGGGCCATGGCCGGTTTCGGGGCCGGCGTTGTTTGTTGGCACAAAGGCGCTGCGGGATGGCGCTTGGGCCGATGCCACGCGGGCGCGCCTGACGGCCGATGCTGCCCGGCTGGACAGGCTGATGGCCCGGGCGGGGGCCGGGCTGGTGGGGGGCACGCCGCTGTTTCGGCTGTATGACGTGGGGGTGGCGCAGGACTGGCAGAACCGGCTGGCCGCGCGGCAGATCTGGACACGCATCTTCCCCTATTCCGACCGCTGGCTTCGTCTGGGCCTGCCGGGGACAGAGGCGCATTGGGCGCGGCTGGAAAAGGCCTTGGCGGCATGATGCTGGTTCTGGCGATGCTGCTGGATGCCCTGCTGGGAGAGCCGAAATGGCTGTGGGACCGCTGGCCCCACCCGGCGGTGCTGATGGGCCGGGCGGTGGCGGCGCTGGACGGGGCGCTGAACCGGGGCGGGCAGCGCCGGGCCAAGGGCGTGCTGGCGCTGGCGATCCTGCTGGCGGGGGCCTATGCGCTGGGCCGGGCAATTGCGGCGCTGCCGGATTTCGGGGTGCTGGAGGTGGTTTGCGCCGCCATCCTGCTGGCCCAGAAATCGCTGGTGCAGCATGTACAGGCTGTGGCCGATGGCTTGCGCCTTTCCTTGCCCGAAGGACGGCGGGCCGTGGCGATGATCGTGGGCCGCGACACGGCGGCGATGGATCAGGCGGCGGTATCGCGCGCGGCGATCGAAAGCGCGGCCGAAAACCTTTCGGACGGGGTGATTGCCCCGGCCTTCTGGTTCCTGATCGGCGGGCTGCCGCTGATGCTGGTCTACAAGGCGGCCAATACGGCCGATTCCATGATCGGCCACCGCACCCCGCGGCACGAGGCCTTTGGCTGGGCGGCGGCGCGGTTTGACGATCTGGTGAACCTGATCCCCGCGCGCCTGACGGCGCTGCTGATTGCGCTGGCCCATGGCTGGCGCGATGCCCGCCCGATCTTGCGCGATGCCCCCTTGCACCGCAGCCCGAATGCCGGCTGGCCCGAAGCGGCGATGGCGGTGGTGCTGGACGTGGCGCTTTCCGGGCCGCGGGCCTATCACGGGGTGATGCAGGATTTCCCCTGGGTCTGGCCGGAAGGTCGCCGCGACATTGGCCCCGATCAGATCGATGCCGCCTGTCGGGCGCTGTGGCGGGCCTGGGCGCTGATGCTGGGGATTGCCGGGCTGGCCGCGCTTCTTTAACCTTTGCCCATGCGCCTGATCCTTCCCCTGCTGATGCTTGCCAGCCCCGCCCTTGCCGCGCCCTGTGGCGGGCCGCTTGCCACCTTTACCGATGCCATGGTGGCCGAGGCGGTGGCGCAGGGCCTGCCCGAAGACGCTGCCCGCAGCTTTCTGAAAGGCGCGCGGATCGATGAAAAAGTGCTGGCACGCGACCGCAGCCAAGGTGTGTTCCGCATGAACTTTACCGATTTTTCGCGCCGGCTGATCAGCCAGAGCCGGATCGATACCGGCAGGGCGCTGGCGCGCAAGCACGCCGCCATCCTTGATCGGGCGGCGGCGGACTATGGGGTGCCGCGGGGCATCCTGCTGGCCTTCTGGGCGTTCGAGACGGATTACGGGCAGGTGCAGGGCGACTTCAACACCCGCGATGCGCTGGTGACGCTGGGCCACGATTGCCGCCGGCCCGAACTGTTCCAGCCCCAGATCCTTGCCGCCATTGCCCTGCATGCAAAGGGCGATTTTCCCACCGATACCACCGGCGCCTGGGCCGGCGAGATCGGGATGGTGCAGATGCTGCCGGCCGATATTCTGGCGCGCGGGGTGGATGGAGATGGCGACGGGCATGTGCGGCTGAAAACCTCGGTTGCCGATGCGATCCTGTCGGGCGCGAGGCTGTTGCAGCATCACGGCTGGCAGCCGAATGCGCCCTGGCTGGCCGAGGTTTCGGTGCCCGCCAGCATGGACTGGGCGCTTTCCGGGCTGGAGGTGCAGCTTGACGCGGGCGAATGGCAGAAGATGGGCGTGGCCCCACGGCACGGCGGCTTGCCCGCCGGGCAGGCCAGCCTGATCCTGCCGCAAGGGCGCAAGGGGCCGGCCTTTCTGGCCTATCCCAATTTCCGCACGCTGTTCGACTGGAACCAGAGTTTCACCTATGTTCTGACGGGGGCCTATTTCGCCACCCGGCTGGAAGGGGCGCCTGTCTTTGATGCAGGCAATCCCGACCCGGGGCTGGACGAGGCGCAGATGAAGCGTTTGCAGGCGCGGTTGGCCGAGCTTGGCCATGATGTCGGCAAAATCGACGGCATTCTGGGAGCGGGCACGCGGGCAGCGGTGCAGAAAGAGCAGCAGCGCCTTGGCCTTCCCGCCGATGCCTGGCCCACGGGCGCGCTTCTGGATGCGCTCTGATCCCGTCACCATGGCCGAACTGATGGCGGCGCTGCCGCAGGTTCTGGCCGCGCCAAGGACCGATGCGCCGATTACGGGCCTGTGTTT
Source organism: Paracoccaceae bacterium (assembly GCA_023260935.1). Taxonomy (GTDB): domain Bacteria; phylum Pseudomonadota; class Alphaproteobacteria; order Rhodobacterales; family Rhodobacteraceae; genus Pseudotabrizicola. The sequence continues at coordinate 285 of JALQTL010000123.1, read as the reverse complement.
CCGGCCCGCGTTCAACCAGCGGCTCTTTCCCGAAAGCCTGCACCTGACCCGGGCCGAGGGCGTGCCGGGGGAACGGTGGCTGACGGCCCCCTGGTTGCGCCTGCCCGACGGGCGGCCGGACCCGGATATTCAGGTTTCCATCCTGCCCCTGCGGGTGATGAACCCGGACGCCCGCAGCAGCCGCGTGACACGGGTCAGGAAAGACGCGTCGTCATCCACGAGAAAGACTGTGGGTGGCGAGTGGCCGGTGGCCAGTGGCGAGTGTGGGGTCATCGTCGCGTCAGT
>JALQTL010000110.1 GCA_023260935.1 Paracoccaceae bacterium | reverse complement strand
TCCCCGCCTCATCCATCCCCAGCGCTGTCGGAATTCCCGCCGCGAGGACGGTATTCAGATCGAGTGTCCCGCTTTTCAGCCGCAGGTTCGATGAGCAATTGTGACACAGGCAAGCGCCACGTTCGGCCAGACAAGCGATGTCATCAGGTGTCATCCAGACGCCATGGCCAATCGTCAGGCGGGGCGACAGAAGGCCCAGCCGGTCCAGAAAAGCCACGGCCGACCCGCCGGTGCGACGCCGCGCGTATTCAAATTGATAGGGTGTTTCCAGAAGATGCATGTGCATCGGCGCGCCTGTTTCTTCCGAGAGCCGGGCCGCGCTTTCCAATGCCGCATCAGAAAGCCAGTGCAGGTTTGACGGCGCGATCTGGATCGCGGTAAGCGGATCGCCCGCCCAGCGGTCACGCAGCGCATGAAAGACCGCAATTTGCTCTGCTAACGGTAACTGGAAGCCAGCCAGATATTCCGCCGCGGCGGGCCGCAGATGAAGGGGCAGAAGCGCCAGAAACTCTTCATCCGCAGCATAGATCATTCGGTTCTGGTCACGCATCGCAAAGGAATAGCTGACACGCATTCCGATTTCGGCATAGGCGCGAAGGATCACCTCGGCCCGGGCCACAACTGCCGCAGTGTCGCCGGGGGCGCGGCTGTGCAGATGCTGCACCGTCGTCACACCCGAGGCGATCATCTCGAATGCGGCGTAAAGTGTATCCAGCCTCGGGTCTACATCACGCATGCACAGCCGTTCGGGGAACCACAGTTCAAGGGGCTGGTCGCGCGCGCCAAGCTGAAACGGGGTCAGCCCGACATGATGATGAGCATTCACAAGCCCCGGCATTACCAGCCTTTCGCGCCCGCCGACTGCCGCGGCCTCGGGATGCTGGCGGCGCAGTATTTCCGCCGGTCCAAGATCGAGGATGCGCGCACGTTCCACCAGAACTGCGGCATCCTGCAAGATTTCGGCCTGACCATCGGCGGCAAAGCCGGTCAGAAGATGGTCGGCAAAGATCAGGGTTGCGGTCATGTTGGCCTCGCAGGGGAAGGGGGCAGCGCGTGGCGGCGCAGGGCAAGCCTGACGGCAGCAGGGACGGGTTCGATGATCGGCACCGGCAACAGACCTCGCAGCGCCCGCGCAGCAACCGCAAGCGGCCCCCCCCCGATCACAATGGCCTCGACGCCCGTGCCATCCAGCGCGCGCAGGCATGCGTCATGCAAACTTTCGCGCAACGCTTCGGGCCGAGCCATAGTTGCTGCCGGATCGCCCGGTGTGACCCAGGTTCCTGCAAACCCCGCATGGCCCTCGGCCTCTGCCCGGCGGGCAATGGCGCCAGTCAGTTCGGGTGTTGTCGTCACCACGGCAAAACGCCGGCCCCCGGCCGCGGCTTCAGCCATGCCCGCTTCAGCAATTCCGGTGACCGGGCAATCCAGCACCGCACGAAGCGCGGCAAGGCCGGGGTCGCCGAAAGCCGCAACAATCACGCCATCCGCCCCGCGAAGGTCAGGCGCAAGCGCCAGCACGGCGCGCCCCGCTTCCTCCAGCCCCGACTCATCGGTGATCAGCGGTTGGCCGAAAGTCGCGGTCAGCCCCGTCAGGGCGAAACCCGCCTCTGCCTCTGCAAGGGCAAGCATGGCGGCTGTCGTCTTGGGCGAGGTATTGGGGTTGACCAGAGTCAGGCGCATGGCACAGCAGTAAGGAAAGCCCGCGCGATCTGCGCGCGGGTGGCCAGCCAGAGCCTGTCGCGCCGCTGATCCAAAAGCCGCAGGATGCCGGCGACAGCCTTGAACCTTGCCGGGCGACCGGCGATGCGCAAGTGGAAGCCGATGTTCATGAGGCGCGCCTGTCCCCGCGCGGCCTCTGCCTCAAGCACGTCGAGCGCATCGGCGATATAGTCGACCATCTCTTGTGCAAGGACAAAACCATTGGGGTGAAAGAACTTCATGTCATTGCTGTCAAGCGCATAGGGAACGACGAGCAGGCCGCTTTCGGTATCGCGATAGGGCAGGTCGTCATCAAACCCGTTCGAGGTATAAAGATACCCTCGCTCTGCCAGCAGCGCACGGGTCCATGGGCTTTCTGCGCCCCGGCAGAAAAAACCCTGCGGGCTTGCACCCGTCGCGGCAGTAATGGCTTCAGCCGCGCGGTCCAGATCGGCCGCTTCCGTTTCAGGGTTGGCGTAATCGGCATGCGGACGCCAGAGCCAACCGTGACTTGCCACCTCGTTCCCCTCTGCCAGCATCGCCAGAACGCTGGGCGCGCGGGCGGCAGCACGGCCACAGGCAAAGATCGTCGCGGGAATGGCATGGTCACGCAGCGCCGCCGCCATGCGCCAGGCGCCCGCACGGGTGCCATAGGCAAAGATCTGCGCCTGCCCCGGGTCAGGCCGCCCTTCGGGCACGACGGAAAGCACCTCTCCCATCTTCTCGCTTGTCGGGTCACCGTCCAGCACCTGCTGTTCGGCCCCTTCCTCGAAATTCACGACGACCGAAACCGCCAGCCGGTTGCCATCGGGCCAGCGCAGATCGGGCCAATTCCCACCGTAACCCACCAGATCGCGCGACGGGGCGTCAAGGATCATGGACAGTCCTCCTCGGGCGCGAAATCGGGGGCGGTGGGCCTCGGGGTCCAGCGCGGCAGGCCCAGACCTGCACGCCAAGCTTCGGCGATCTGGGCGCGGGTCGCAAACCAGACGCCCTCATGAGACAGCGCATGGTCCAGAAACTGCACCAATCCGCCGATCCGGCCCGGCCTGCCGATCATCCGCGTATGAAGACCGATCGACAGCATCCGCGGCGCGATTGCGCCTTCGGCATAAAGCCAGTCGAAAGCATCGCAGCAATAGCGCGCGAAATCGGACCCGAAGGTAAAGCCGCCCCGGTTGAAAAACCGCATGTCATTGGTGTCAAAGGCATAGGGCAGCACCATATGCGGCCCGGCTGGACTGGCCACGACATAGGGCAGATCGTCATTGTAAGCGTTTGAATCGTAAAGAAACCCGCCCTGTTCCAAAAGGAGGTCGCGCGTGCGGGTCGAGGTGGCCGAGCGGGTGTGCCACCCCCGTGGCGGGGCGCCTGCCGCTTTGGTGATGGCCGCCACGGTACGCGCGATGGCGCGGCGTTCGGTTGCTTCGTCCATGTCGACATGGCGTTCCCAGCGCCAGCCATGGGCCGCCACCTCGTGCCCATCGGCCACGGCCTCTGCCGCGATCCATGGCGTGCGTTCCAGCGCGCGGCCACAGGCATTCAGCGTGGCCACCACCCCGTGCCGGGCCAAGACGGCGCGAATACGCGGCCAGCCCGCGCGGGGGCCGTATTCGAAATGGCTTTCCATGCACAGGTCGCGCCGACCCTGCACTTCCTCCACCGCCTCGTAGATGAATTCGTTGCGGGCATCGCCATCACCGATGGAAAGTTCGGCACCCTCTTCGATGTTCACGACGATTGATACGGCCAGTCGCGCGCCACCGGGCCAGCGGATCGTGGGCGGGCTGTCGCGATAGCCTGCGAAGTCGCGCTGTGGCCCCGTCATCCTGCCCTCGCCGCATCCATGAAGCGTTGGCACAGATCGCCATCCCAAAGCACAAGGTCGTTCGCCCCCGTTCCCTTGCGCATCAGCGCGGTGGAGACTACGACACCCTGCCCAGCGTGGAGCGCCTGCCCCACATTCGCCGCCGTCACCCCGCCACCGATCAAAATCGGGCGTTTCACCCCATGGGCGCGCACGGCGGCTATCCGCGCCAGAGTGTCGTCGAAACTGCTGCCGGTAATCACCAGCCCATCCGCGCCAGATTTCGCCGCCCATTCGGCTGCAAAGGGCTGGCTTTCGGCGGAAAGCGGCACGGCGGTCCGGTCATGCACATCGGCCAGAATGGCAATATCCTCGCGCCCCAGTGCCGCACGATGCGCAACCGCCTGCGGGGCAAGCGCATGACGCGGACCGCCCGCTGTCATCGCGCCCCCGACAAAGACCTTCAGGCGCACGAAATCCGCCCCTGCCGCATGGGCCACCGAAAGGGCGGCACGGGGGTCATGTGCCTCGATGATGATGCCAAGGCCGAGCTTGGGAAATTCCGCCCGGATCACCCGCGTGATGGCCGCCATCAGCGTCAGCGTATCCGCCGCCGCCGGTCCATCGGTGCGGGTCTGATCCTGCACCTTGACCCAAGGCACCCCCGCTTCGGCAAAGACGCGGGCATTGGTCAGCGCGTAATCCTCCAGCCAAGCGGCAGAGCGGTGCCGGTTGCGGGCGAAATCGGGCAGATGCAGGGCCGCGATCACCAAAGGAGCGGCGTCGGGGCGGGGATCGAACAGGGAAAGGGTCATGCTGTTACCATGGTCAGAGGGAAAGGGCCTGCGCCCCGGTCGCCGTGGGGGCAGGGGGGCAGAAGGCGGCACGGCGTGCCGCGCGATCTGCCGCGGCCTGTGCCGGATCGGTGGAAAGCGCACCATCGGCACCGAAATGTTCAACGATGCGCGCCGCTGACAGCGCGCCGAAAGCCGCCGCCCGAACCGGGTCACCCGTGGCAACAAGCCCGGCAAGGAAGCCGCCGGAAAAGCTGTCGCCCGCGCCGGTTGGGTCCAGCGTGCGGGCCTGTGCCGCGGGCACGGCCACGGCCATTGCATGGGCTCGATCCCAGACCAGAACGCCCTTCGGCCCAAGCTTCACCGCCACAGCGCCGGGGCAATGGCGCGCCAGTACCTCCAGCGCCGTGGCCGGGGCGCAGCCCGGAACGAAGGCCTGAAGCTCCACCTCGCTGGGCAGAAAGGCATCCAGCCGCGACAGGATCGGCGCCAGCGCCTCCAGCTTGTGTTCGGCCAGTTGCCAGCCGGGATCGGCGATCACGGTCATGCCGGTGGGGGAAAAACGATCCAGCATCGCCTGCATCACCAAGGGCTGGCTGGGTGCAAGATGCACCCCCCGCGCCCGCAGAAAATGCGGCGGCACCTGTGCGGGATCAAGCGGATGGGCCAGACGGAACTGCGCATAGCTGACCTCGCCCGGCACCTTGCGCTTTTGCAGCAGGCCGCGCCACTGCGCGACCTGGGCTGGCGTCAGCCTGTCTGGCGGAAAGCCCGCTGCGGCAAGCTCTTCGGGGTTGCTTTGCAGCCCCTCCTCTCGCCGGCCTTCGGCATCATAGATGAACCAACTGCCAGAGGTGAGCCGCGCCTCGGCCCAGACCACACCGGCAAGATCCACGCCGCAGCGTTCCAGCCGGGCAATCACGGCGCTGGGGTAGCTTGCGACGGCCTGGCTGACCAGACCGACGCGTTCAGTCCACAAAAGCGCACCAACGGCGGAATAAGCGCCGTTGCCCCCCGCCTGACCCAGCGCGACCGTGCCGTCGGCCGAAATCACATGGTCCACCGTCAGGCCACCGATGGTGACAAGATCCGGGGGGGACAGGCCGGAAGGGGCCATCTGTACTTAACCCGCCATATGCGGCGCACCAAGGCCAAGCGCATCGCGTTCGACCGCGGCGTGATAGCCGAATAGATGCAGCGGAACGGAGTAGACGATGGGCGCCAGATGCGCATGCACCTGCGGCAGATGCCATGTCACATCGGCAACGCCGGCAATCTCTGTCTCTCCTTCCGGCACCAGCGCGATGCACAGGCCGTCACAGCCCTTGGACATGATCGCCGTTTCCAGCGCCCGCGCATGGCTTTGCGCATCGGGTGCGATCAGGAACATCGGATCGCCCGCCTTTTGCGTGCGGTAGTGGTGATATTCCTCCAGCGGGAAAGAGGCGGCATGGATGGGTGCCAGTTCCTTCAACTTTGCCGCACCAAAGGCGGCAGGGGCGTAATGCGGGCCGGCACCGGTCAGCATGATGAAATCCGCGCGCGCCAGCTTTTGTGCCACGGCCCGGGCCGGCTCAAAGAAGCTTTGCGCCACCGCATCAACCGTTTCGGGCAGTCGTTCCAGTGCCGCGACCAGCCCCGGCACGATCTCGCGACCCTGCGCCTTGGCCACGGCGATGCCAAGCGCGACCTTCAGGGCCATGGCTGCAGTCGAGGATTGCGTGGGCCAACCGCCCCGCGTGGCACGGATGTGCAGGGCGCCGGGGAATTGCACCATCAGCGGCGAGCCAAGCGTGTTCGACAGCCCCACCACATAGGCCCCCCGTGCGGCCGATGCGGCAAGCCCCTCCATCACCGGTTCAGTCTTGCCCGAGGATGACAGGCCGATCACCAGCGTTTCGGCATCGATCGTGCCGGTGCCGTAGGTCGCAAAGTCAAACGCCTCGTAAGGTTCGACCGGCGCGCCGAGAAGCGCTTCCAGCACCGCCCGCACGCCATAGCCCGAAATCCACGAATCGCCGCAGCCCACCAGAACCACGCGGCGCAGTCGGCGTGTGGCCAGATCCCGTCCGATCGCCTCCAGCGGCGCGACATTGGCGGCCAGCGTCTCGCGGATCGCCTGCCCCTGCGCCATCATCTCGGTCTTTGTCAGGGCGACGCGGCGGAAACGTTCCGGGTCTCCGGGGGCATCCGAAGATGATTCGCGCCGAATGTCCTTGAGCCGGTCTAGAATGCTCATCATGCTCTCCTCTGGGGCGGGTGGTGCTGTGTCTTGATCTGGGGTGTCCCGCGCTATGACTTTCGATATTTGTCATTCGACGCCAAAACGCAAGTGAGTAAATAAGTCTATGCTGACGCATGAACCTGAAAACAGCGGTCCGCTTCTGCCGCGGCACGAACGTATCCTTGAACTTCTGGCCACTGACCGTGTGGTCGAAGTGGCCCGGCTGGCCGAAATTCTTGGTGTTTCGGCGGTGACGATCCGCTCTGACCTTGACCTGCTGGAGCGGCGCCAGTTGTTGCGGCGCATCCGGGGTGGGGCCACGGCGGTGCGGCCTGCCCGGTTTGAGCGCCCGCTGGATCTGCCCAGCCACAGCTTTGCCGCCGAAAAGGAGAGAATCGGCGCCATGGCCGCGCGAATGGTGCGCGATGGCGAGACGATCATCCTTGATGCCGGGACGACGGCCGTGGCGATGGCCATGGCGTTGCCGGGCGATCTGAAAGATGTGGTTGTTGTCACCTCCAGTCTTGATGTGGCGCTGGTCCTGCACAGCCATCCCGGCGCGACCGTCATCGTATCTGGTGGAAAACTCAAGAAAACCGGGCGAAATGCCCATTCCCATTCGCTGACCTCGCCCTTTGGAACGGTGCTTCTGCGGCAGATCAACGCCGATTGCGCCTATCTGTGCTGTACGGGAATCGATTTGGAGCGTGGCTTTACCAATGCCCAGTTCGAAGAGATCGAAATCAAGCGCGCCATGATCGATTCGGCCCGCCGTGTGGTCATGTTGGGTGACCACGCCAAGATCGGCCATGTTGCCGGGGCGCTGATCGCCCCGCTGCGCGATGTGACGGCCTTGGTCACCGATTCCGGGGCGGCGCCTGCGGATGTTCAGGCGCTGGAGCAGGCGGGATTGCAGGTTCTGCTGGCCTGAAAGGCCCTTGGCGCGCATCGCGCGCAGGCCGGGGGTGGGGTCAGTTTTTTTCGCAGAATGGCGCAGGTGCAGGCGATGCGCCTGCAAATTGGGCAGCGGCGCGCGGCAGGGAAGTTTTTCAAGATTATCACTTGCGAAAATTTACGATTGAGCCAAACATGAAAGCCAAGGTCACGCAGAGACCGAAACCTTGCGTGCAAGGACACGCCAGCGGGAGATTGCAATGAAGCTTTCACGTCGAACTATGATGGGTGGTCTGATCGGAACAGCCGCGCTTGCCAACCCGGCTATCCTGCGGGCGCAGACCCGTGAACTGGTCATGATCGGCTATGGCAACGAACAGGATGATCCCCTGCGCCGCGCCGGAGAGGAGTTGGCGCGCCGCCACCCGGGCGTCACGCTGAACGTGCTGGGCGGCCTGTCGACCGAAGCACTGGCCCAGATCCGCGCCGCGCGCGGCGACTCGCCCTATCACCTTGCCGTCATGGGCTCTCCTGCCATCATCAACGCACGCGACGAAGGCGTGCTTCAGCCGCTTGATCTGGCCAAGATCCCGAATGCGGCCACCATCGACCCGCTGTTTGTGCCCTATGGCTATGGCATCGGCTGCCCGATCACCTTTGAGGGCATCGGCGTCGCCTATAATGCCGAGACGATCCAGACCCCGCCGACCACTTGGGTCGATCTGTGGAAACCCGAATATGCCGGGCGCATCGGGATGGCGCGGCCGCAATCGAACCTTGGGCTGGGCGTTCTGGCAGCGACCAATGCCGCGTTTGGCCGCCCGCAGGACGATATGCAATTCGCCTTGGACAAGTGGAAAGAGCTTGACCCTCTGGTCGGCCGGTCGCCGCCCCTGTTGCAGCAGATGCTGGAACGCGGGGAAATCGACCTGGCGCCGCTGTGGCATGTGAACACAGCCCTGGCAGCCGCCGCGGGCCTGCCCATTGCCTATGCCAAGATCGCCGGGCCCGGCCCGCTGATGCTGCCTTCGAACATCGTGCAGTTCATCAACACCCCCGAAGGGACCAGCGAACTGGTGCATGAATATGCCGATATCATGCTGGAACAGGCGATCCAGGAATTCGCGGGCAATGCGCCTTATTACTTCGGCACTGTGCGGCAAGGCGTTGAGACGCCCGAAGCGGCACGGCCCTTCGTGCCCTCGACTGCGGAAGAGCGTGCCTCGATGACATCGCCCGATTGGCCCGCCATTGCCCCTCTGCGCGGGCAGACGGTCGAGAACTTTGACCGAATGTTTGCCGGATGATGCAGGTGCCCGTCGCAAAGGCGGAACAGGCGACCTCTGCGGCGGTGCTTCGCATCGCCGCGGTTTCGAAGCGTTTCGGGTCGATGACTGTTTTGCAGGATTGCTCGCTTTCGGTGGCCGAAGGTGAGATCGTCACGCTGCTCGGCCCTTCGGGCTGTGGCAAGACCACCTTGCTGCGCTGCATCGCGGGCTTCTGGAACCCCGAGGAAGGTGCAATCCTGATCGATGGTCAGGATACGGTGCAAACCCCCGTCAACCGCCGCCCCGTGGGCGTTGTGTTCCAAAGCTATGCCCTGTTCCCCCACCTGACGGTTGCAGAAAACATCGGCTACGGCCTGCGTATGCGTGGCCTGCCAAAAACCGAGATTGCGGCACGGGTCGCCGCAGCACTGGAAACGGTGTCGCTGTCGGGGCTGGGCGGGCGCTATCCGGCACAGCTTTCGGGCGGGCAACAGCAACGCGTCGCCATTGCGCGGGTGCTGGTTCTGGAGCCGCGCGTTCTGCTGCTTGATGAACCCTTCAACGCGCTGGATGCCAAGCTGCGTGGCGCGATGCAGGTGGATTTGCGGCAGTTGATCAAACGGCTGGGGATGACCGCCATCTTCGTGACCCATGATCAGGAGGAAGCCCTGACCATGTCAGACCGGATCGCCGTCATGCGCGCGGGCCGGATCGAGCAGGTCGCCCCGCCGGAAGAAATCTTTGATCGCCCGGCCACAGCCTATGTCGCCGATTTCATCGGCTCGTCGAATTTCTGGCAGGCAGAGGCGCAGGCGGGGCGTGTGATCCTGCCCGATGGCCAGGATCTGTCCACGTCGTTGACCGGCCCGGTGCGCGTGATGTCGCGGCCACACAACCTTTCGCTTCAGCCCGGAGCTCTGGGGCCCTGGCAGGGCAGGCTTCTGTTCCAGCGCAGTGTCGGCGCGCTGGTCGAATATCATGTTACCACCGATAGTGGCGATATGCGGGTCATGGCCATGCGCCGCCCCGCCGCGCGCCAACCGGTAGAGGGCGATACCGTGACGCTGGGCGTCATCGACCCCGGCCTTTGCGCGGTATATGAACCATGACGGCAAGTTGCACCCGCCTCGCGGCGCGCAGCCCGACCCCCGGACTGCTGGAAGCGGTGGCCGACAAGCTTTTGTCCGGGCGCGGGATCTGGCCCGCCGTTCCCGCGATCATCGCGCTGACGGTGGTGGCGGTCATTCCGTTCATCATCCTGTTGTCCTTGGGCTTTTCCCAGATCGAGATGGAACGGGGAACAATCGTCTCGCAGAGCTTCACGCTTGACTATCTGATCAATGCCCTTTCCGACCCGCTGTATTGGACAACCTTTCAACGGTCGATGACACTGGCGCTGACCACGACGGTCCTGTGCCTCGTGCTTGGCTATCCGGTCGCCTATCTTTACCTGATCGGCGGGCGCTGGACACGGCGGGCGATCCTGATCCTGACCATCGCACCCTTGCTTACCAGCGGCATCGTGCGGACCTATGCGTGGCTTGTCATCTTGGGCGGGCGGGGCGTGGTCAATACCGCGCTGATGCAGATGGGCCTGATCGACAGGCCGCTGCGGATCGTGAATACCCATGTCGCAGTGCTGATCGGCATGGTGCAGATTCACCTGCCGGTGATGATCCTGCCCCTGATCGCGCTGATGGCGCGGCAAGACCGGCGGCTGGAGGAAGCCTCGTACAATCTTGGTGCTTCGCGGCTTGGAACGCTGTGGCATGTGATCCTGCCGATGAGCGCGCCCGCAATCGGCACCGGCACGGCGCTGGTCTTCACGCTCAGCTACACAACCTTTGTCGTGCCGCAACTGCTGGGCGGGGGGAATTACCTGAATGCCGCGACCATGATCTATGAACAGGTCGTCTATTCGCTGGAATGGAGCAAAGGCTCGGTCAGCGCGCTGATCCTGATGGCAAGCTGTCTTGTGGTGCTGACGCTGATCGCCATGGCGACAAGCCGGATCACCCGCTGGACGAAAGGACGTGATGCATGAAACCGCCGCGCAACCCCGCCCTGACGGACCGGCTTGGCATCGGCGCGATGCTTGCGCTGGCGGTGCTGTCGCTGGTGATCCTCGTGGCGCCGTCCATCATCGTGCTGATGATCTCTTTCGACACACGGGCCTTTGTCAGCTTTCCGCCGCAGGGCTTTACCTTTGATTGGTACCGTCAGGTCTTTGCCCAGGATGTGCTGGTGGAAGCGATGATGAACAGCCTGCAGGTGGGCATGGCCGTGACGATCCTTTGCGTCCTGTTAGGAGTGCCAACGGCGCTGGTCTGCGTGCGGGGGCGCTTTCCGGGCACCACTGCGCTTTCCGTCTATGTGCTGGTGCCGCATATGGTGCCGGGGATCGTGCTGGGTGTTGCCGTGCTGTTTGCCGGCGCGCTGGTCGGGATCGGGCCGTCGATGGGGCTACAGGCGATATCCATCACCGTCTTCGTGCTGGCCGTGATGGTGCGCACCGTGCAAAGCCGCCTGCAACGGCTTGACGCCTCGCTGGACGAGGCGGCGGCCAATCTGGGCGCCACGCCCTTTCAGGCGCTGCGGACCATCACCTTTCCGCTCTTGATGCCCGCAATCATGGCCGGGGCCGTCTTCACCTTTATCGAAGGCTTCGACAATATCTCGGTGGCGATCTTCACCCATGGCTTCCGGGACCGGCCCTTGCCGATCGAACTTCTGGCCATGGTCCAGAGCGTCAACACGCCACTTGTCGCTGCGGTGTCCGGCGTGCAGATTCTGCTGGCCATTCTCGCCCTTGTGGCGGTGTCCTTCAGCATCGGTCTGGATGGCGTGAACGATTGACGCAAGATCAAGGGCAGTGGACCGAGCGGGCCTCTGCCCCCTGTTCATATGGTCAGTTTCGGCATCTGGCCGCCGGTCCAAGGGTGGTTCGGTGTGGTCAGCCCCTGTGCGATTTTTCTGACCTTACAGATCAGGTCGAAACGCATCGGCCGGGAATGGACGCTGTTCCGGTTCAAGGGCTGATCGGCGCAGGGGATGTGGTTATCGGAAAGAATGGTGCGGGCGGGGCCCGTTGAACAATGCGGGTGATGGGCAGACCACCCCGCAGGTTCCCTTGTGGGACAGAAGGAACCCCGCCCACTCTCGCAGGATGGTCAGAACCGAAACTGCAGGGTTTCCGCCGAAATCATATGAAACCTTGCCGTCAGGGGCCGGAAGAACTGTTGATTTTCAACGTAAGATCAAGAAGGTCGGCATTGTTCAGGGGCGGGAAACAAAGACGGTCAGGCAAACGTTGTCGCCCGCCTGACCGCGATCAAACAATGCCGTTCGTTCTGGCAGGATGCTAGCGTCCATTCCATGGCATCAGCCCGACGGGCGACTTGCCGGAATAGTTCGCATAGACGGTCTTCTTGCGCAGATAGGCTTCAAGGCCGTGCAGGCCGTCATCTCCTCCGGGGCCCGAGTTGCGATACCCGGTATGATAGCCCTGAAGGGCCTCGGGCCCGATCCGGTTCACATAGATCTCGCCGAAGCGCACATCCTGAACTGCGCGCATGATCCGTGAGAAGTCGTTGGTGAACAGATAGGCAGAAAGGCCGTAGCGGCTTTCATTCGTGATCTGCATCGCTTCCTCGAACGAGCGGACCCGCATCACCGGCACGACAGGTCCGAAGATTTCGTCCTTCATGATGGCCATGTCGGGGGTGACATCGCCAAGAACGGTGGGCAGCAGCCAGTTCCCGCCGGCCACGGGCGCAGTCTCGGGACGCCCACCTTGCAGAAGCGGCCTTGCGCCTTCGGCGATCGCGGCAGCGGTGATCCGCTCAACCTTCTCAAGTTCAAGGGCCGAAACCTTTGGTCCGATATCCGTCGACTCCAGCATCGGATCGCCGATGTTCAATGCTTTTGTCGCGGTGATGAAACGTTCCACGAAGGTGTCATAGACGGCATCATGCACCAGCATCCGTTCGTTGCAGATGCAGACCTGACCACAGTTCATGAACCGCGAGGTGACAGCCGAGGCCACCGCCAGATCAAGATCGGCATCCTCCATCACGATAAGCGGGGCCTTGCCGCCAAGTTCCAGCGAAACGGGCACAAGGTTCGCCGCGGCCGCCGTCATGATCTTGCGTCCGGTCGGCACCGAGCCGGTCATGGTGACAAGATCGATGTCCGGGTGCGAGGTCAGCGCCGCGCCGACCGTGGCGCCGCCACCCGTCACGATGTTGACCACGCCATCAGGCACCCCGGCTTCGGCAAAAAGGCGGGCCATGTAGAGCGCGGAGAGCGGCGTTTCCTCATGCGGCTTCAGAACGATGGCATTGCCGGCGATCATCGATGGCGCCACCTTGCGGCTGACCAGCGCGGCGGGGTAGTTCCAGGGGATGATGGCGGTCACCACCCCGACGGGGACGCGCTGGATCCAGATCTGTTCGCCCGGCGCATCCGATGGCAGGATCTCGCCCTGGATCCGGCGCGCGAACTCGGCGAAATAGGTGAAGAATTCGGCCGCGCCCCCGACTTCACCGCGCGCCTCGGAGATCGTCTTTCCCTGCTCTTGCACGACAAGCCTTGCCAAGGGCTCGGCATGGTTTCGGATCAGCGCGGCAATCCGGTGCATCACCTGTCCGCGCTGCAAAGGCGACAGGGCCGCCCAGCCAGGCTGCGCGGCACGCGCGGCGGCGATGGCTGCAATCGCCTGCTCCGGGCTGGCCTCGGGCACGTTGGCCAGTGTGGTGCCATTGGTCGGATTGAGCACCGGGCGCGTGCCCATGTCTCCGGCAATCCACTGGCCGCCGATCCACATCCTGCTGAAGTCTGTCATCTTACTCTCCGTCATCGGTGCGCCCTTCGGGGGCAGCAAGTTGAATTGCGTAATCGATCGCCTCGACAAGGCTGGTCGCGTCGGCGATGCCCCGGCCGGCGATGTCGAAGGCCGTCCCGTGGTCAACAGATGTTCGGATGATGGGCAGACCCAACGTCACATTGACGCCATTCAACGCGGTCCAGCGCCCGGTTGCCGCATCCACGGAAAAACCCAGCAGCTTGACCGGGATATGCCCCTGATCGTGATACATGGCGATGACGCAATCGTAGTCGCCCGCGCGAAGCTTTACGAACACCGTATCGCCCGAGATCGGCCCGAAGACCCGCTCCCCCTGCGCCACATAGCGCCTGACCAGCGGTTCGGTCACATCGATGTCATGCCGCCCGAAGATACCGCCCTCTCCTGCGTGGGGGTTCAGGGCGGCAACGGCAATTCGCGGGTGGTCAATGCCCATCTTGCGCAGGGTGGCGAGGGTCAGATCGATCACACGCGCGATCCTTTCAGCCGTCGCCCGGCGCGGCACTTCCTCCAGCGCGCAATGCGTGGTGACATGGCTGACGCGAAACGGGCCATGTGCCAGCATCATCACGCTGCCCGTCACCCCCGTCAGGTCGGCAAGAAGTTCGGTGTGGCCGGCAAAATCATGGCCGGCAAGGTGCAGGGCCTCCTTGTTCAG
>JALQTL010000101.1 GCA_023260935.1 Paracoccaceae bacterium | reverse complement strand
TATCGCGGGGTCAATATCACCTATCCCTACAAGGAAAGGGCGGCGGGCCGGGTCGTGATCGACGATCCGCTGGTGCGGGCCATCGGCGCGATCAATACCGTGATCTTCGATCAGGGCGGACCGCACGGGTTCAACACCGATTACTCGGGCTTCGTTTCCGCTTGCCGCGCCGCGCTGGGCGTGGGGCCGGCGGGACCGGTCCTTATGATCGGGGCGGGGGGCGTGGGCAGGGCCGTTGCCTTTGGCCTGCTGGCCCTTGGCGTGAAGGAAGTGCGGATTGTCGACCAGTCGGCCGAAAAGGCCCGCGCCCTTGCCGCTGCATTGTCGGCCGCGCGGCCCGGGGTGATCGTGAAGGCCGGGTCCGGCGAGGCGGATGTTGCCGCCCTTGCCAAAGGGGCGGCAGGGCTGATCAACTGTACCCCGGTGGGGATGGTGGGCCATGACGGCACGCCGATGAACCCTGCACTGATGGCCGGGGCCACTTGGGCCTTTGATGCAGTCTATACCCCGGTCGATACCCGTTTTCTTCAGGATGCGCGGGCGGCGGGGCTGCAAGTGATCACGGGCTACGAGCTTTTCATCGGGCAAGGCGTTGATGCCTGGGCCATCTTTTCGGGCCTGCCGCTGGATCTGGCCCGGATGCGGCAGGATCTTGCTGCCGGCAAGGATATCCCAAGGGGCTGAACGGCCGGCAGCCGTTCGCCCGGCCTAGCCTTAGCCTGCCGGCGGGGCGGCGGGGGGTGGCACAAGGGCCAGATCGTCAAGGATCGGGCAATCGGGCCGGTCATCGCCCGCGCAGCGATGCACCAGATGGGCAAGGGTTGCCCGCATCGATTGCAACTGCGCGATCTTGGCATCTATCGCCTGAAGATGGCCTTCGGCCAGCGCCTTGACCTGTGCGCTTTCTCGGGTGCTGTCTTCGTAAAGGGCCAGCAGGGTGCGGCAATCCTCTATGGTGAAGCCCAAGGCGCGCGCCCTGCCCAGAAAGGCCAGCTTGTGCAGATCACGCTCGCGGAAGGCCCGATATCCATTCGCTGCGCGCAGGGGGGTGATCAGTCCGATTTCCTCGTAATAGCGTATGGTCTTGGACGGCAGGCCGGACCGCTTCGATACCTCGTTGATGTTCATGGCGTCTGCGCCTCCGGTGCTTGGTTGGTGTGGGCGGTGTCGGCCATCACGGGGACGATCCGGCGCAGCCGCAGCGCATTGGTCAGCACAAAGACCGAAGACAGTGCCATGGCCCCCGCCGCCAGCACCGGTGACAGAAGCAGCCCGAACGCGGGGTAAAGCACCCCGGCCGCCACCGGGATCAGCGCCACGTTATAGCCAAAGGCCCAGAACAGGTTCTGCCGGATATTGGCCATCGTTGCGTGCGAGACTTTCAGCGCATTGACCACGCCGCCAAGATCGCCGGACATCAGCACAACATCCGCGGCCTCGATCGCGATATCGGTGCCGGTGCCGATGGCGATGCCCACATCGGCGCTGGCCAGTGCGGGCGCATCGTTGATGCCATCGCCCACAAAGGCCACGCGGCCGCGGGCTGACAGGGCCTTGACCGCATCCACCTTGCCGTCTGGCAGAACATCGGCCACCACCTCGTCGATGCCGGTTTCCGCAGCGATGGCAAGGGCGGTTTCGCGCTTGTCTCCGGTGATCATGACCACCGTCAGCCCTTTTTCCTTCAGGGCGGAAATCGCCTGTCGGCTGGACGGCTTGACCGGATCGGCCACGCCCATCACCGCCGCGACTTGGCCATCCATGGCGGCAAAAAGCGCCGTGCGGCCGCTGCGGGCCAGATCGCTTTCCGCCGCG
The DNA here is from genome assembly GCA_023260935.1 of Paracoccaceae bacterium. Classification (GTDB taxonomy): domain Bacteria; phylum Pseudomonadota; class Alphaproteobacteria; order Rhodobacterales; family Rhodobacteraceae; genus Pseudotabrizicola. Next base: position 5,869 of record JALQTL010000101.1, on the reverse strand, counting down.
CCAAGGGCGCCGGTATCGATGCCTTCGCGCCGCATCAGCCGCCCGGCCCCCACCAGCACGCGCCGTCCCGCGACCGTGGCCCCGGCGCCATGGCCGGGGATGGCGACAAAATCCTCGGCCTTCGGTGGTTCCAGCCCTTCGGCCCGGGCCGCGCGCAGGATGGCGGCCGCGACCGGGTGTTCCGACCGTGCCTCGACCGCCGCCACCAGCGACAGCACATCGGCGCGGGTCTGCCCCGGGGCCAGCAGCAAGTCAGTGAGTTCGGGGTGGCCTTGGGTAACGGTGCCGGTCTTGTCCAGCGCCACGATCCTGACCCCGTCCAGCGCCTGCAAGGCATCGCCCTTGCGAAACAGCACCCCCAGTTCCGCCGCCCGCCCGGTGCCCACCATGATCGAGGTGGGCGTGGCAAGCCCCATGGCACAGGGGCAGGCGATGATCAGCACCGAAACCCCCGCCACCAGTGCAAGCGTCAGCGCGGGATCCGGCCCGAAGATCAGCCACGCCACCACCGTCAGCAGCGCCGCTGCCATTACCGCCGGCACGAACCAAAGCGTGATCCGGTCGACCAGCCCCTGAATCGGCAGGCGCGCGCCCTGCGCCTCTTCCACCATGCGGATGATCCGGGCAAGTACGGTATCATCGCCGACGCTGGTGGCGCGGAACGTCAGGCTGCCGGTGCCGTTCAGCGTGCCCCCCGTTACGGCCGATCCTGCGGTTTTTTCCACGGCGAGGGGTTCGCCGGTGATCATGCTTTCATCCACATGGCTTTTGCCCGATACCACGGTGCCATCGGTGGCCAGCCTTTCGCCCGGGCGCACGATGACCAGATCCCCCGGCTTCAGTGCCGAAAGCGGAACTTCTTCGACGGTCTCGCCGCGCTGCACCCGGGCAGTGCGTACCTGCAACCCCACAAGCTTCTGGATCGCGGCGCCGGTCCGGCCCTTGGCCCGCGCCTCCAGCCAGCGGCCGATCAGGATCAGAACCACGATCACGGCCGCTGCCTCGAAATAGACCGCGCGCACCGAGGCAGGCAGCAGGGCAGGGGCAAAGGTGGCGATCAGCGAATAAAGATAGGCAGCGCCAGTTCCCACTGCGACAAGGCTGTTCATGTCGGGGGCGCCTTTCAGAAGCGCCGGTACCCCTTGCCGATAGAACGAACGCCCCGGCCCCAGCAGAACCGCCGTGGTCAGCACGAACTGGATCAGCCAGCTTGTCTGATGGCCGATGCTGCGCCCGATCAGCGCGTGCATGCCGGGAATGACATGCGCGCCCATTTCCAGCGCAAAGACCGGCAGGGCAAGGGCAGCGGCAAGGGCAACGCGGCGGGCAAGGGCACGGGCCTCTTCCTCTTTCCGCGCGGTTCGGTCCGTGGTGGCGCCGGCATCGGCCAGCGTGGCAGGATAGCCCGCCGCCGTGGCCGCGCGGATCAGCGTATCCGGGGTTGTTACGCCCTCCAGATAGGTCACCCTTGCGCTTTCGGCCGCAAGATTGACTGCCACCGCCTCGACCCCCGGCACCGCCGCCAGCGCGCGGTCGACGCGCCCCACGCAGGACGCGCAGGACATCGAGGCGATCGACAGGACCACGCTTTGCCGTCGCGCGGGATAGCCCAGCTTGTCCAGCAGCGCGACGGCTTGTGTCAGCCCGGCGGGGGTGTCCAGCGTCAGCCAGGCAGTTTCCGAGGCAAGGTTCACCGAAACCTCGCTGGCGCCGGGCAAAGCCGATAGCGCCCGGGTGACCCGGCCAACGCAGGATGCGCAGGTCATCCCCTCGACCGACAGCGTGGTGTGGAATGGAATGGACATGTCAGCGCCTTTCTGGCCCACAGCAGCGGGACCGCGCCCTTTTTCAGGGTAAGGTTCATATGGACCTTCCAGTGACGGGAAGGTCAAGGCCTGTGGCAAAAGAAAGGAACATGCCGATCTCTGCCCTCTTTTCCGGCCCCGTCGAATCATCCGCCCCGGTTCCTGTTCCGGTTTGGCATTAACGTCCCGCAGAGATTGCGGGCGCAGGCTGGCGCGCACAGGTGGCAGTCGATTCGGTTGGGGGCCGTCGCTTTAGCGGGTAAAATACCCCGTCACCCTGGCAAGCAGGGGGTGTTTCCGTAACGTCAGCTCAGCTATTGGTTGATGGCCTTGTTGAAGGATGCAAGAATTCGAAATTGTTTCAGATTACCGGAGTTTGACGTGAGTGCGCTTGATGAATTCGTTGGTATGCGGATCAGGCATTGCAGGTGGAAAGCAGGATTACGACAAGAGGATATCGCGATAAGGCTGGGCATCAGCCTTCAGCAGGTAAGGCGTTACGAAACCGGTGAAAGCCGGATCAGCGCTTCGCGCCTTTTCGACCTTGCCTGCCTGTTTGATGTGCCGATCACCCATTTCTTCGCCGGCATTCCTCCCGGCAACGGGGATGGCGGTGAACCCGGCGGCCCGGATAGGGGCGGCCGCGATCCGGATGGCACACCACACATCAAGGGCGCGCCCGACTTGCCCCTCGACAGGCACTCCGACATACCCTCCGACAGGCCCCGCGATGATGCGGCCGAAGTCACGGGCAGCCTGCCGCCCGATCCGCGGCGCGATGCTGCGGCAAAGGCTTGCGGGAGCGATGACGCGGCGTCAGTCATCGGCCCTGCGCGGGGCGCAGGTCGTCTGAGCATGCCGCATACGGGCCTTGACCGTGCCACATTGCAAAAGCGACTATGCCAGTATGTCGATTGCCTGCCGCAACAGGAACAGGAAGCGATCATGGCAATGCTTCAAGCCATGGCCGAAAGAAGGGGATGCCGTGCCGATCTGCCCTAGCCATCAGATCCGGGCCGCAAACCGGATGGCATGGTGCGCCTCGCAGGAGGCAGCGCCATGGAACTGATCGATCTGGGGTCTGTTGCGAAACGCGAAGACAGTTTCATTACATTCCTGGATCAGGTCTGTGACCGCTTCGAACTGGATCACGCGGCCTATGCCGGCAGCAATCCGGTGGCCGGCACGATCCATGGCTATGTCAATTACCCCGAGCCGTGGAAGGCTCATTACGTCAAGAGCGGATTTCACCGCATCGACCCGACATTGCACAAGGCCAGCCGCAGCATCGCGCCGGTGGACTGGCGGCGGCTGGAACGCGACAGCCAGTTTCATCAGGTCTTCCGTGATGCCAGTGATTTCGGAATCACCGACCGGGGGCTGACCATTCCGGTGCGGGGCCCCTACGGCGATACCGGCATGCTCAGCGTCACGCGCAACTGTTCGGTGGCCGAATGGGACAAGCTTGTGGCCCACATCATCCCCGAACTGCAATCGGTGGCCGTGCATGTGCATGACACGGTGATGCGGTCCGATGTGCTTTCGCGGGCGCTGCGCTATCCGGCCCTTTCCACGCGTGAGCGCGAGATCCTGCAATGGGTCGCGGCGGGGAAATCGCAGCAGGATGTTGGCGACATCCTTGGAATTTCGCACCGCACCGTCGAGGTTCACTTGCGTTCGGGGCGTGAAAAGCTGTATGCGCTCACCACGCCGCAGGCCGTGGGCCGCGCCATTGCGCTGGGCCTGATCTATCCCCTCTGACCCAACTCGGAAGCTTGTGGCGGAAGATTGCCGAAGATACGGGATTCCCCGCATGGCGCAGGGGGGCGACTGCACGCTAACGTTGTTTCCAATGCACATTAATGCACGGGGAACACCATGATCATCGTTGTAGACGCACTTAACAAAGACAGATTCGGCGATCTTCTGGACCAGATGTTCCAGCTTCGCGCTCGGGTATTCGGGGATCGCCTTGGGTGGGAAGTGACCATCACCAACGGCAGAGAGATTGACCAGTTCGATCACCTTGATCCCGCCTATGTCATCGGGCTGGATGATGACGGCAACGTTGTTTCCTGCGTTCGGGCGCTTCAGACGACGGGGCCGCACATGCTGTCGGATGTGTTTCAGGTGCTGCTGGATGGCGAACCGCCGCTGCGCAGCGCGACGCTTTGGGAATCCACCCGCTTCTGTGTCGATACCCAGCGTCTGGCAGGGGATGGCACGATGAAGGCGGTTTCGTGGGCCACCTGCGAGCTGATGATCGGGTCGCTGGAATATGCCCGGCGGTCGGGGATCAGTGACATCATCACCGTCATCGATCCGGTGGTGAACCGGGTGCTGAAGCGGTCGGACAATGCGCCTTATGACTATGTCGGGTCGACCAAGCAGATGGGCAAGGTGCCGGCAATGGCGGCCCTTCTGGACTGCACCGAAGAACGGATCAACCGCGTCCGCGCCTTTGCCAATATCCACCATGATGTCTTTGCCGAGGATGACACCGTGCGCGCCCTTCTGGACCGCAAGGCCCAGATCGCGGAGCAGATCGTGGCCGAAATGGCGGCCGAGGCCGAGGCCGAGGAAGAAATTCGCGTGACAGCCGAAGAAATCCGCGACTATTGCAGCGATCTTCTGCAATCGGCCCGGACAGAAAAGGAACGCGCTGACGCGCAGCGACTGGTCGACATGCTGGTGCGTCAGCGCATTCATCCGACCATGCCGGTGCTGGTGCATTCGCGCTAAGACACGCGCCGCCGCCTTTCAGGCCGTCCTCCCCGGCGCGCCGCCCGTCGCAGATCATGCTGTGACGGGCGGTACGACAAGGGGGCGTCAGAAGGTCTTGACCAGACGCAGGGCATCATAAATGGCCGCATGCGTATTGCGCGCGGCCACCGCATCGCCAATGCGGAACAGCCGGAAGGGGCTGTCGGGGTTCGGGGCAAGCGCCTGTTCCCGCCCTTCGGCAAGGGCGGTGTAATCCACCTCGCCCAGATTGCGCGACAGGGGCTTCAACGCAAAATACAGGTCGTCCAGCGGTCGGGTGCCATGGTTGACCACCACCTGATCGACCAGACGGTCGCGCTGCACATCGCTGTAATCACTGCCCAGCGTCGCCCGCAGCCGGTTGCCATCGCGCACAACCGATTTCAACCGCCATGTCACGGTAAAGGTGGTGTCGCGCTTTTGCAGGTTGCGCATATAGGGCACAAGGTTCATTGCCATCACCTCGGGCGCAAAGCTGCGGTCGGGGGTGACTATTTCGACCTTTGCCCCGCTGGCCGAGATCAGGTCAGCCGCCTGCAACCCCGCATGATCGCCGGCGTCATCAAAGATCAGCACCGAACTTCCCGGTTTGGCATCGCCCGAAAGGATATCCCACGCCGACACGACCAGATCATTCCCCGCTGTCAGCACCTCGGTATGGGGCAGGCCGCCGGTTGCGATGATTACCTCGTCAGGGGTGCTGTCCAGAACCTGTGCGGCATCGGCAAGGGTGTTGAAATGGAAGGTTACGCCGCGCTTCTGGCATTGTTCATGGCGCCAGCGGATGATCGAGATCATCTCTCGCCGCCGATCGTCGCGCGCGGTCAGGCGGATCTGGCCGCCGGGTTCATCGGCTGCTTCGAACACTGTCACCTCATGCCCGCGCATCGCGGCCACACGGGCCGCCTCCATCCCCGCCGGGCCGGCGCCCACGATGGTGATGCGCTTTGGCGCCGGAGCGGGGGAAATATTCTGCGGCTGTTCCAGTTCGCGCCCGGTGGCCGGGTTGTGCAGGCACAGCGCCATGCCGCCCTGATAGATGCGGTCAAGACAGTAATTGGCGCCGACGCAGGGCCGGATGTCGTCTTCCCGCCCTTCGATGATCTTGCGCACCAGATGCGGGTCGGCCATATGCGCGCGGGTCATGCCCACCATGTCGAGCTTGCCGCTGGCAATGGCGTGGCGCGCGGTGGCCACATCGGGGATTTTCGCCGCGTGGAAGGTCGGGAAGCCGTTGGCCAGCACGCGGCCCGCCTTGCGCTCCAGCACGGGCATCAGGCGGCGGGCCAGATCGGTGTCGC
>JALQTL010000421.1 GCA_023260935.1 Paracoccaceae bacterium | reverse complement strand
CGTACGTGTTTTTGCGCTGTTCGTTTTTCCACACGTGGGCCGCGCTGCGTTTCAGCCACACAAAATTAGCAGCTTTGTAGATCGTGCCTGCGTGATACTCCGTATCAGACCACGACACGATCAATCGTGGCCACGCTGACGGTGGTGGTGGCGCTGCTGCCCATGCTTTTTGTCAGCGGGCTTATGGGCCCCTACATGAGCCCCATTCCAGCCAATGCCAGCGCGGCGATGATTTTCTCGTTTTTCGTGGCGGTGATGATCACCCCTTGGCTGATGCTGAAAATCGCAGGCCGCGCGCCGCTGCACCATGGCCCGGCCGAAGGTGGGGTGCCCGGGGGCAAAATGGGGCGCGGCTATGCGGCCTTGGCCCGCCCATTGCTGCGCAGCAAGGGCCGGGCGTGGCTGTTCTTGCTGGTGGTCATCGCGCTGTCTTTTGGCTCGCTTGGGTTGCTTTACACCAAGGATGTCACCGTCAAACTGCTGCCCTTTGACAACAAGTCAGAGCTGGCCGTGGTGGTTGACCTGCCCGAAGGCTCCAGCGTCGAGGCCACAGATAACGTGGTGCAACAGGCCGCGCGTATCGCCATGGACATGGCCGAGGTGCGCTCGGCCCAAACCCATTCGGGCACAGCGGCGCCGTTTAACTTTAACGGCTTGGTACGCCACTATTACCTGCGCCAAAACCCCGAAATGGGCGAAGTGCAGCTAAACCTTGCCCCCAAACACGACCGCAGCCGCACCAGCCATGACATCGCCCTTGATCTGCGCACGCGGCTTGATGCGGTGGTGGCCCCGATGGGCACGGTGATTAAGGTGGTCGAACCGCCCCCCGGCCCGCCGGTTATTTCCACCCTGCTGGCCGAGGTCTATGGCCCCGATGCCGATACCCGCCGTCAGGTGGCCGCTCAAGTACGCCAGGCCTTTGAATCCGTGCCCTTCATCGTTGATGTGGATGACAGCTTTGGCGTGCAGCCGCGCCGGCTGCGGGCCACGGTTTCGACCGATGACCTCGATTTCTTCGCCGTGCAGGAACAGGACGTCTTCGACACCATCGCCATCCTGAACGGTGGTCAGACCGTGGGCTATTCCCACCGGGGCGACGGCCGCCACCCGATCCCGCTGGAAATCGCGCGCGACAAGGGCGACAGGGTGATGGATGAACGCTTCCTGTCCACCCCCATTCCCGCCAACGTCATTCCCGGGGCGCGCGGGGTTGTGGAACTGGGTGACGTGATCCGTGTGGCCGAGGAAAAGGCCAGCTTCCCGATTTTCCGCCATAATGGACGTGCTGCGGAAATGGTGACGGGGGAATTGGCCGGCGCCTTCGAGGCCCCGCTCTATGGCATGCTGGCCGTGGCCGATGCGATCGACGCGATGGACTGGCCGGAAGGGATGAAGCCCGAGATCAGCCTGCATGGCCAGCCAAAGGATGAATCCCGCCCCACGCTGCTGTGGGATGGCGAATGGGAAGTAACCTTTGTTACCTTCCGCGACATGGGGGCCGCCTTTGGCGTGGCGCTGCTGGGGATCTATATCCTGGTGGTGGCGCAGTTCGGGTCTTTCAAGCTTCCTCTGGTGATCCTGACGCCGGTGCCGCTGACCTTCCTTGGCATCATGCTGGGGCATTGGCTGTTCGGGGCGCCGTTCAGTGCCACATCCATGATCGGCTTCATTGCACTTGCGGGGATCATCGTCCGGAACTCGATCCTGCTGGTGGATTTCATCCGCCATGACAAGACCGGGGCCGAACCGCTGGAAGTGCTGATCACTGCCGGGGCGATCCGCTTCAAGCCGATCCTGCTGACGGCGATTGCTGCGATGATCGGCGCCGCCGTGATCCTGACAGACCCGATCTTTCAGGGCCTTGCGATCAGCCTTCTGTTCGGGCTTCTGTCATCGACCCTTCTGACGGTGCTGGTCATCCCCGCGATCTATCGCGTGTTCCGTACCTGATAGGATCCACAAAGGCCAAACGACACAGCCGCGGGTTCTTGGCCCGCGGCTGTGTCTTTTGCCGTGCAGGCGCTGAAGGGCAGGGCGGCCAGCCGTTCAAACCCGATCCCCACCCGCAACCGAAGCGAATGCAGGGTTTCACCCCGGCCACGGGGCGCACCTTTGGGGGCATGCATGGAAAACGGCGGTCAGCCGAGCGCGTAGCCTGCGCCGCGAACAGTGCGCAGCGGGTCTTCCCCGCCGTATTGCATCAGGCTCTTGCGCAGGCGGCCGATGTGGACATCGACGGTGCGGGTATCGACATAGATGTCGCGGCCCCAGACACGGTCCAGAAGCTGCTCACGGCTCCAGACCCGGCCCGGCTTTTCCATGAAGGTGGTCAGCAGGCGGAATTCCGTTGGCCCCAGCTTCAGCACCTTGTCGCCGCGATAGACGCGGTGGGTTTCCGGGTCCAGCCGGATGTCTTCGAACTCCAGCTGCGCGCCGATGGACGAAGGGCGCACACGGCGCAGTTGCGCGCGAGCGCGGGCCATCAGCTCCAGCACCGAATAGGGCTTGATCACATAGTCATCGGCCCCGGTTTCCAGGCCGCGGATGCGGTCCACCTCTTCGGCGCGTGCCGAGAGCATGATGATCGGGATTCCGCGCGTTTCCGGGCGCATCTTCAGCCGGCGGCAGACCTCGATCCCCGAAAGCTCTGGCATCATCCAGTCAAGGATGATGATGTCAGGGCTTTCTTCCTCGACCAGCACAAGCGCGTCTTCGCCATTGCCTGCGGGAACCACCCGGAAGCCTTCGGCTTCCAGATTATAGGCAAGCACTTCCCTTTGGGCCGGTTCGTCTTCGACAAGAAGGACGGTCGGTTGCGTCATGGTCGCCATCCGTCAGTCTTTTCTTCCTGGGGGAATGCCCGCGGCCAGTTCGACCTTGGGGCGTTCGGCCTCGGGCATCGCGCCCTTGACCAGATAGATCACCTGTTCGGCAATGCCGGTGGCATGGTCGCCCACCCGTTCGATGTTCTTGGCGATGAAATGCAGGTGCATGCAGGCGGTGATGTTGCGCGGGTCTTCCATCATATGTGTCAGGAATTCGCGGAACAGGGCGTTATACATCTGGTCCACTTCGGCATCGCGGTTGCGGACATCTTCGGCCAGCACCGCATCCCGCGCGGCAAAGGCATCCAGCGCATCGCGCAACAGGCCCACGACAGACCGCGCCATGCGCGCGATGGAACTGGTGGCTCCCGCAACGACCTGCATCTGCGACAGCACCAGTGACCGCTTGGCAAGGTTCTTGGCGTAATCGCCCGCCCGTTCCAGCGACCCGACGATACGCATCACTGTCAGCACGGTCCGCAGGTCGCCCGCAGTGGGGGAGCGCAGCGCCAGAATGCGCGCACATTCGGTGTGGATCAGGTCTTCCAGTTCGTCAATCGCGCGGTCGCCGGCGCGGACGCTTTCGGCCAGCGCCTCGTCGCGCTTGTCCAGCGCTTCGGCCGCGTTCAGAAGCGCGTGCTCGACCAGCCCGCCCATCTTCATGACCATGGCCTGAACGGCTTCCAGATCCTTGTCGAAGGCCGAGCGGATATGGGGTTCCATGTGCATCTCCTTAGCCGATCCGTCCGGTGATGTAGGATTCGGTGCGCGGGTCGCGCGGGTTGGTGAAAATCTGGCCCGTCTCGCCATATTCGACCAGATGGCCAAGGTGGAAGAAGGCCGTCTTCTGGCTGACGCGGGCGGCCTGCTGCATCGAATGGGTCACGATCACCACCGAGAAGCTGGCGCGCAGCTCGTCGATCAGTTCCTCGACCTGCGCCGTGGCGATCGGGTCAAGGGCCGAACAGGGTTCGTCCATCAGCAACACCTCGGGCGAGGTGGCGATGGCGCGCGCAATGCACAGGCGCTGCTGCTGGCCGCCCGAAAGCCCGGTTCCGGGTGCTGTCAGACGGTCCTTCACCTCGTTCCACAGGGCGGCCTTGCGCAGACAGGATTCGACGATGCCGTCAAGTTCGGCCTTGTTGCGGGTCAGCCCGTGAATCTTCGGGCCATAAGCCACATTGTCATAGATCGACTTGGGAAAGGGGTTGGGCTTCTGGAATACCATCCCCACCTTGGCGCGCAATTGAACCGGGTCTACCCGCTTGTCATAAATGTCTTCGCCGTCCAGCAGGATCTGGCCGGTGACGCGGGCGTTGGCCACGGTATCGTTCATCCGGTTCAGGCAGCGCAGGAAAGTGGATTTGCCACAGCCCGATGGCCCGATGAAGGCGGTGACGGTTCCCGAAAGGATATCGACATCGACATCCTTCAGCGCGTGGTTCTCGCCGTAGTGAACGTTCACACCGCGGGCGGTGATGCGGGGGGCATGGTCGCTCACGACCCTCTCCTCAAGATGGATGTCTTTCATGGTTTTCTGGTCTTCCATGCTTACCACCGACGCTCGAACTTGCGGCGCAGGATAATGGCGGTCACGTTCATGATTACAAGGAACACAAGCAGCACGATGATCGCACCGGACGAGCGTTCGATGAAGGCGGGGTCAGACCGCGAGGCCCAGGAATAGACCTGCACGGGCAGTGCGGTGGCGGGATCGAAGAAGCCTTCGACGGGCGGCGCGGGGTAATTGTCGACAAAGGCCACCATCCCGATCAGCAGCAGCGGCGCGGTTTCGCCAAGGGCGCTGGCAAGGCCAAGGATGGTGCCGGTCAGGATGCCGGGGGCGGCCAGCGGCAACACATGGTGGAACACCGTCTGCATTTTCGACGCGCCAACCCCAAGCGCGGCATCGCGTATCGACGGCGGCACGGCGCGGATCGATGCCCGGGTGGCGATGATGATCGTGGGCAGCGTCATCAGGCTAAGCACAAGGGCGCCGACAAGGGGCGAAGACTGCGGGAACTTGGCGAAGTTGATAAAGACTGCAAGCCCAAGGATACCAAAGACGATCGACGGCACCGCCGCAAGGTTCGAGATGTTCACCTCGACCAGATCGGTCCAGCGGTTCTTGGGGGCGAATTCCTCCAGATAGATGCTGGCGGCCACGCCCAAAGGCACGCAGATCACCAGCACCAGCAGCATCATATAGGCAGAGCCCAGGATCGCCACCCCAAGGCCGGCCGCTTCGGGCCGCTGGTCGGACGCATCGGGAGAGGTCAGGAAGCGGCTGTTGAACCCGGTGCCCAGAATACCCGCATCCATCAGACGGTCGGCAAGATCCAGCATGGCGGGGCTGATCTGGCCATCGCGTTCGGCCGTCTGGCGCGTCACGCGGCCCTTCAGATAGCCGTCGATCCGTCCCGAGGCCAGAACGCTGCGCAGCTCGGTCGTGTCCAGCAAGGCGGGGTTGGCCAGCACCTCAGACCGCAGGACGCCCGGCGCATCTTTCGAGATCAGGTCAGCCAGTTCCTTGTCGCTGACGCCTTCGGTGGAAATGCCCTTGGCGGCCAGTTCCGCCTTGAAGGCGGCGCTCAGCAGCCGGCCATAGCCGATGGTCGTAACCTTTGTCATCTCTTCGCGCAGGCCGTTGCCGGCGGGGTCCAGCACCTCGGACGACAGGGTAACGGGGAAGGTCAGCTTGGCCTGCTTGAAGGCGCTGATGCCATCGGAAAAGATCGTCCAGAGCATCACCGCCAGCACGCCAAGGCTGACTGAAATGGCCAGCATGCCATAAAGCTTGAAGCGCGTTTCGGCGGCGTTGCGGCGTGCCATTTCTCGGCCACCCGACAGGATGGATTTGGCCGGACGGGGGGCAGCGGCGCCCGAGGTGGAAATGTCGGTCATTCGTATTGCTCGCGATACTTGCGCACGATCCACAGCGCAAAGACGTTCAGGCCAAGGGTGATGACAAACAGCGTGATCCCAAGGGCAAAGGCCACAAGGGTTTCGGGGCTGTTGAAGTCGGTATCACCGGTCAGCTGGCCCACGATCTTCACCGTCATCGTCGTCATGGCGTCAAAGGGGTTCAGGCTCAGCTTCGCCGCGGCCCCGGCACCCATGGTCACGATCATCGTCTCGCCGATGGCGCGGCTGGCGGCCAGCAGGACAGCGCCCACGATGCCGGGCAGGGCGGCGGGCAGGATCACCTGACGCACGGTTTCCGATTTGGTGGCGCCCAGGCCATAGCTGCCGTCGCGCAGCGATTGCGGGACGGAATTGATGATGTCATCGGCCAGCGACGAGATGAAGGGAATGTTCAGGATGCCGATCACCAGCCCTGCCGTCATCACCGACGAACCGGAGTTGCCAAAACCGAAGGGTTCGGCAAACCAGTCGCGCAGGAAGGGCCCCACCGTCACAAGTGCGAAGAGGCCGAACACCACGGTGGGGATGCCGGCGATGATCTCGATCACCGGCTTGATCCAGGCCCGTGCCCGGGGCGAGGCATATTCGGCCAGATAGATGGCGGTGAACAGGCCCAGCGGCACCGCCACGATCATCGCCACCAGCGAGATATACATCGTGCCCCAAAGCAGCGGGATAAAGCCAAGATCAGAACCGCCGCGGAAGTTCGGGCTCCACGTCAGGCCAAAAAAGAACTCCGATGCAGGGTATTGGCTGAAGAAATTCAGGCTTTCCGACAGCATTGACCAGATGATCCCGACCGTCGTCAGGATCGCGATGGACGAAGCCGTGATCAGCACGCCCAGCATCACCGCCTCACCCCGGTTGCGGGCGCGGAAATCAGGTTCGGTCAGGCGCAGGGCAAGCGCAAGCCCGGCAAGCGCCACGGCCAGAACCACGATGCCACGCCACAGCACAGCCGCGCCAAAGCTTTTGCGATAGGCCTGTGCCGCCTGCAACGTCTCACGCTTCACGTCAGACCCAAGCGCCACGCCCACGCTGGCCAGACGGGACCGCACATCTGTCAACTCCGTCCGGATCATGCCGGCTTCGTCTTCCGTCATTGCGCCGGTGGAAACCGCCATGTCCAGCCCGGCGGCAACACGGCGCACATCGGCCATGGCAAGGGTGCGCTCGGTGCTGTCGGCCACGATGTCGGCGGGAAGGTAGGGCAGAACCTGCCGTTCCAGAACGATGGGCTGCGCGATCAGCCAGACCAGCAGGATGCCAAGGGCCGGCATCGCCGTCATGATCGCGGCATGCCAGCCATAATAGCCGGGCAGCGAATGCAGCGCACGCACATTGCCCGAAACCCGTGAGAGTGCCCGCCCGCGGCCCAGAAAGAACCCGGCACCGGCAATCACAAGGATCACGGAAAGTAGCAGCAGGACGGTCATCAGCGGCAGCTTTCGACAAAAGGGAAAAGGCGGGGGCCCGAAGGCCCCCGCCATTCAGATCAGTTCAGCGGGCCCATCGGGGTTTCGGCAGCCACGGCTGCCTGGGTCGCGGCCAGTTCCGGGTCGGAAACCAGACCATAGGCGGCCAGCGGGCCATCGGGGCCTGCCATGTCGTCCGACACGAAGAACTCGATATATTCCTTCAGGCCGGGGATCACGCCAAGGTGTGCCTTCTTCACATAGAAGAACAGCGGGCGCGACACCGGGTATTCACCCTTGGCGATCGAGTCGACGCTGGGGACAACGCCGCCCATCGTGGCAACGCGCAGCTTGTCGGTGTTGTTCTGATAGAAGGACAGGCCGAAGACGCCGATGCCGTTC
>JALQTL010000317.1 GCA_023260935.1 Paracoccaceae bacterium | reverse complement strand
GAAATAGGGGATCACGGCAGTGATCCGCGCCGCGCTGGACCTGCGCAGCGCATCGACCATGATCAGCAGTTCCATCAGGTTGTCATTGGCCGGGTTCGACGTGGGCTGGATCACATACATGTCCTCGCCGCGCACATTCTCGAACACCTCGACGAAAATCTCCTGGTCATTGAACCGTTCGATCCGGGCGTCGACCAGATTGACTGACATCCCGCGATGGACCGACATGCGCCGGGCGATGGACTTGGCAAGTGCCATGTTGGCATTGCCGGAAATGAGCTTGGGTTCGGTGATTGCGGGCATGTCTGTCTCCGGGCCACGGATTCGAAAAGTTGACTTCGCTTATCACCCGGTTACGGTCTTGCAAACCGGAGCAATGGGAGAGCGCGTCAAATGGCCCATGTTGACTACTTTTTCGCCACCGTGTCGCCCTATACCTACCTTGCCGGCACCCGATTGGAACAGATTGCCGCCCGCCACGGCGCAACCATCAGCTACAAGCCGCTGGATGTGTTGGCGCTGTTTGATCGCACCGGCGGCATCCGGCCCGCCCAGCGGCATGAAAGCCGCAAGGAATACCGGCTTCAGGAATTGCGCCGTCAGGCCCGCAAGGCCGACCTTCCGCTGAACCTGCAACCGCAGTTCTGGCCCACCAACCCTGCGCCTTCGTCCTATGCCATCATCGCGGCGGCCAAGGCCGGCGGCGGTGATCTGGCCGGCCTTGTCCATGCCTTCACCCGGGCTTGCTGGGCCGAAGAGCGCAACATAGCCGAAGATGAGGTGGTGAAAGAGGTGCTGGCCGCCCATGGCTTTGATCCGAAGCTTGCCGATACGGGCATGTTCATGGCCGCCGATGTCTATGCGAATAACCTTGAAGAGGCGGTTTCGCGCGGTGTATTCGGGGCCCCGTTTTATATCGTCGGCGAAGAACGGTTCTGGGGGCAGGATCGTCTGGACGACCTTGACCTTTACCTGTCTGGAAAGCTGTAACGCCTGATGCCCGAAGACATGACCCCTGCGGCCGATCTGGCCGAAATCGCGCCCACGCGCAGCTGGAACAGGGGCGGCGCGCGTCCCGTGCTGGCGCTGCACTGCTCGCTTGCCCATGCCGGGGCATGGTCGGGCCTTGCCGAACGGTTGCACGGCATCACGCTGACCGGGTTCGATCAGCCCGGCCATGGCCGCGCGGCCGATTGGGACGGGCGCGAGGATCTGCATACCCTGACCACCCGCATCGCCATTGATCTGGCCGAAAGCCTTGGCAATGGCGCGCCGGTCGATCTGATGGGCCATTCCTTCGGCGGCACGGTGGCACTGCGCGTGGCGCTGGAACGCCCCGATCTGGTGCGCTCGCTGGTGCTGGTGGAGCCTGTGATCTTTGCCGCGGCCCATTCGGTGGAACACCCGGCCTACAAACCCTTCCGCGCGCGGCATCTTCAGGTTGCGCAAGCCCTGCGTGACAAGGATCGCGCGGCGGCAGCGGCACTGTTTCACGCGGACTGGGGCACGGGCGAAGCATTGGCCGATTTGCCTGAACGGCAGCGGAATTACATCATCGACCGCATCCATTTCATCGCCGCGCAGAATGCTGCGCTGCTGGACGATTCGGCTGGTCTGCTGGCGTATCTGCGGCTCGAGGCGCTGGGGGTGCCGGTGTTGCTGGTGGAAGGGGCGGAAAGTCCGCCAATCATCGATGCGGTGCAAGAGGAACTGGCCCGCCGCCTGCCGCAGGCCCGCCGGCTGATCGTGCCCGGCGCCGGGCACATGGTTCCGATCACCCACCCCGATATCGTGGCCCGCGCCGTTCAGGCGCATCTTGACGAATGCTGATGCCGTTCAGGCGCATCTTGATGCGTGCTGACGCCGTCTGATCCAGCCGTCGCCTAGAAGGCGGCCAGAAACCTGTCGATATCCTCCGGCCCCGTGCTCCACGAGGTGACAAGCCGCGCCGCCTCGCGCCCTGTCGCGGCGGGAAAGCGGTAATAGACCGCGCCGGCCGCTTCCAGCCGTTCATGCGTGCCTTCGGGCCATTCGGGGAACATCATGTTCGCCTGCACCGGATGGCGCTGTTCCACGCCCGCCTTGCCCGCCAGCCCCGTCGCCAGCCGGGCCGCCATGGCATTTGCGTGGGCCGCGTGGCGCAGCCATGCACCATCTTCCAGATAGCCTTCCATCTGGGCGGCCAGAAACCTGTTCTTCGACACAAGGTGCCCACCCCGCTTGCGGCGCAACTGGAATTCCCAGTCCTTCGCCGGATCGAAGATCACCACGGCTTCGACCGCCAGACAGCCGTTCTTGGTGCCGCCAAAGGATACCGCGTCGATCCCGGCTTTCCATGTCATCTCGGCGGCCGAGGCGCCTGTGGCCACCAGCGCATTGGCAAAGCGCGCGCCGTCCAGATGGCAGGGCAGGCCATGATAGCGCGCCCGCGCGGTCAGCGCGGCAATCTCGTCCGTCTGATAGACCGTGCCCGCCTCGGTCACATTGGTGATGGAAACCGGTCCGCGCTGAACCCCATGCACCCCGCCCACCCCGGTGGAGGCAATGGTGGCCTCCAGCGCATCAGGTGTCATCTTGCCATGCGCGCCCTCTACCAGCACCAGCTTGGCGCCGTTGGAAAAGAATTCAGGCGCGCCGCATTCGTCTTCGGCGATATGGGCATGGCGATGGCAGAAGATGCCCTGCCATGGCTGCGACAGCGTGGCCAGCGCCAGCGAATTGGCGGCCGTGCCCGTGGCCACCAGATGCACCACCGCTTCCGGCGCCTCGAACAGGTCGCGCAGATGGCGCGTGACCCGGGCCATGATCTCGTCGGCACCATAGCCCCGGGCATAGCCATCATTGGCGCGCTGCACGGCGGCCATGACCTCGGGGCAGGCGCCCGATGTGTTGTCGGATGCAAGGAACATCACAACCCTCCTTCGATCACATAGTCGTCCCAGTCGTCTTCATCGACCGATGTTTCCGGCACGGCCCATCCCCGGGCTGACATGCCCGCCTTGTGCGGGCTTTCGGGGTCGCCCGTCAGCAGCGGATGCCAGTCGGGCAGGGGCTTGCCTTGATAGAGCAGGCGATAGGCACAGGTCCGGGGCATCCAATAGGCCACCTTCGGCAGCGTCTTCGGGGTCAGCTGCACGCATTCGGGCACATATTGACGGCGCGTCTCGTAGTGCTGGCAGCGGCAGGTTTCACAATCCAGCAGCTTGCAGGCCACGCGGGTGTAATCAACCTCGCCGGTGTCTTCATATTCCAGCTTGTTCAGACAGCATTTGCCGCAGCCGTCACACAACGCCTCCCATTCGGCAGGCGTCATGTTCTTCAGGGCAACGGTTTCCCAGAACCGGGGGCGCAGCTTTTCCATGCCGGGGAACGTGGCGCTTTCGCAGGGAAAAGGAAAGGGGTCACAGCGCGCCCAGAATGGCCCTTGCACGCGCGCAATCGCTGTCCATCTGCGCAATCAGCGCGGAAAGCCCGTCAAATTTCATTTCCGGGCGCAGGAATTCGACAAATCCGATGGAAAGATGCTGGCCGTAAAGATTTCCGTCGAAATCGAACAGGAAGGTTTCCAGATTGGGCGCGTTCCGGCCAAACATCGGCCGCACGCCCAGACTGGCCGCGCCGTGATAGGTGCCTTTCTGCGGGCCTGTCAGCACATCCACCAGCACCGCATAGATCCCAAGCCGCGGCAGATGCAGCCCGGCGACCGACATGTTGGCCGTGGGGTAGCCCAGTTCGCGCCCGCGTTTTTCCCCGTGGATCACCTCGCCCTCGATCCGGTGCCAGTGTCCCAGCATCGCGGCCGCCTCGCGCGGGTGGCCTTGGGTCAGGGCATCACGGATCGCGGTGGACGAGATCGGCCTGTCGCCGCTGGTCACCAGATCGGCCACGGTCACGGCAAAGCCATGGGTCGCGCCAAGGGCCACCAGATCGCTGGCCCGGCCCTTGCGCCCCCGGCCAAAGCAGAAATCGGCGCCCACCACCACATGCCGCACGCCCAGCCCCGCGGCCAGCACATCGCGGGCAAAGGCCTCTGGCTCCAGCGCCGAAACCTCTGGCCCGAAGGGCAGTTCGTAAAGCTGCGCCACCCCCAGCTTGGCCAGCCGGTTGGCCCGCGCCTCGGCATTCATCAGGCGAAAGGGCGGGGCGTCGGGGTTGAAATATTCCCGCGGATGCGGCTCGAAGGTGATGATGCCCAGCGGGCCGCCGTGCCCACGCGCCAGATCGATGACGGCGCGGTGGCCCAGATGCACCCCGTCAAAATTGCCCATGGCGCAGGATGCACCGCGGGCGGACGGGTCAAGCCCTTGCCAGGAATGGTTGATCTGCATTCTACCCCGGGTCTGGGGCAGGCGCCCCGTCAGTCGAATTTGCGGCTGGGCGCCAGCACCGTGGCCTCGCCCTTCAGAACCACCGTTTTACCCACCGAGCAGTGGGTTTCAAGGGTAACCCTGCGCTTGGCATGGTCGATCGACAGAACCGTCACCTCGGCCCGGACAATATCGCCGGGGCGGACGGGGGCCATGAATTTCAGCGATTGCGCCAGATAGACGGTGCCATGGCCGGGCAGTTGTTCGCCGATCACCGCCGAAATCAGGCCCGCGGTCAGCATGCCATGGGCGATCCGGCCCTCAAAGATCGTGTCTTGGGCATAGTCATCGTCCAGATGCACCGGGTTGCGGTCGGTCGAGACTTCGGCAAAAAGCTCGATATCCCGGTCGGTGACCATCTTGGTCAGATGGCGCGTCATGCCGATCTCAAGGTCTTCGATGCAGATCGTGCCGCGGGGCATATTGTCCAACATCATCCCGATTCCCGTCGTTGAGGATGCGCGGACCTTATCAAATGCTGCATCGCAGCGCAATTCCGTTGCGCAAGTATTTTTCACATATTCGGCAAAAGGCGCAACTTTGTTACCCTTCTGCCCCGCAGGTCACCTCAATTGGCTGATCGCCCATGTTGCCGAAAGCTGCTGACGCTCCAGCCAGGCGTCCAGCAGATCCTTGTCAGGGTTCAGCGGGTCGGGCCCGAATTCGGCAGCCGCGATGCCCCCGGTCACGAACAGCGTGTCCAGCCCTTCGGCAAGGCCGCCCTGCACATCGGTGGCAATGCCGTCCCCCACACACAGGATGCGCGGGTCGTCAAGGCCAAGCCGGCGGCGGGCCAGATCATAGATCGGCGGATGCGGCTTGCCGTAGTAAAGCGCCTCTCCCCCCATCGCCTCATAATCCCGCGCCAGCGCCCCGGCGCACCACAGCCGCTTTTCGCCCATATCCACCACGATATCGGGGTTGGCGCACAGCATGGTCAGCCCCAGTGTCTTGGCCATCAGCAGCGTTGCGCGGTAATCTTCGGGTGTTTCGGTGCCGTCATCGGCAAGGCCGGTGCAGATGATCCCTTCGGCCTGATCCAGCGGCACCCGGCTGATCCCGGCCCCGGCCACAAGCGGCGCGATATCGGGTTCAAAGGCGGTGAAGAAGGGTTCGTCCTTCGGCGCGCCGATGTGATGCACCCGCCGCCCCGCCGCCCCGGTCAGCATGGCATATTGCGTGGCATCGCCCGAGGTTGCCACATCATCCCAAGCGTCGCGCGGCAGGCCCATCTTGTCCAGCTGCGTGACGACGCTTGATTTCGGGCGCGGTGCATTTGTCACCAGAATGACCTTGCCGCCCCCGGCGCGAAACGCCTGCAAGGCCGCCACGGCCGCCGGAAAGGGAACTACGCCGTTATGCAGGCACCCCCACAGATCGCAGAAAAGCGCATCATACTGCGGGGCAATTTCGGCAAGCGAGCGGATCATCCGGGTCATGCGGCGGGCCTTTCGGGATCGGGTCACGGGGCAATGCTGGGCAGACCTATCGCCTTGGGCCGGGGCGCGCAAGGAAACCCGCCCCTCAGCCGTGTCATCTTCGGCACGCCGCCACCGCGCAGCCGGATCGGGCAGGGCGGGGCGCCGACCTGTGCCGGCGCCCGCCCTTCTGCGGCTTTAGATCTTCAGCGCCGGGATGATCTGCTTCTTGCGGCTCATGATGCCGGGCAGCACCACCGTATCGCCCGAAACCGTGCAGCCGAAGCTGGCTTCGGCGATCTGCTTGACCAGATCGTTCGGCACCAGAAGCGTCGCTTCCTCGCGCAGGATATCCACGACGAACAGCAGCACCTGATCGGCCCCGTCCTCCTTGGCGACCCCTTCCATCGAGGCCATCAGGCTGGCCTTGCGGTCAAGGATCAGCTTGGGCGCGGTGGTTTCCAGAACGCTGACCCGCAGTTCCTTGCCCGCCACGGTGTATTCCTTGCTGTCCATCCGCAGCAGTTCCGGATCCGAAAAGGCCCCGACGTCCGATTTCGCCTCGAACAACTCGGCCGCATAGGCGGGAATGGCAATGCCAAGATCGGCGGCCAGCGCCTCGGCCACGGCGCGGTCATGCGGCGTGGTGGTGGGGCTGCGGAATTCCAGCGTGTCCGACAGGATGCACGACAGCATCAGCCCCTTGATGCCTTCGGGCATGCGCCCCGCATCGGCGCCCATCAGATCGTGCATGATGGTGGCGGTACAGGCCAGCGGGCGGATGGTGATGTCGATCGGGCCCTTGGTTTCCAGCCCGCCCACCAGCTTGTGGTGGTCGATGATGGCCGTCACGTCCAGCGCGTTCACATTGCCCGGCAGTTCGGCGGGGTTGTTGGTATCCACGATCACCGCCTTGGTGCCATCGGCGATCTCGGTCACGATCCGGGGCTTGGCGGCCTTCCAGCGCTTCAGCACAAAGGCGGCTTCAGTATTGGGCTCGCCCAGCAGAACGGCCTCGGCCGGGGTGCCTTTCACCTCGGTCAGATACCAGGCCCAGATCAGCGGAGAACCGGTGGAATCGGTGTCGGGGGATTTGTGGCCGAATACAAGCGTTGTCATGGATCACCTAGCGGATGGAATTTTGCGCGGCTTATAGGCGGCCTTTCGCCGCTTGTCACGCGGGGGAAGGTTGCGGCCTTTCGCCCATCGGCCTTTGCCCATGTCGTGCAAGGGCGCCGCGGTGTCGCCCTTCTGTTGAAACGGGGGGACATCGGGGATAGCAAGGAACCAGCAACCTTGGGGGCTGCCGATGAACCCGATCACCCAAACGCCGACGCTGGCAGAACCCGGCGCGCTGGCGGGCCTTTTGCACTTCGTGCAGATGGGCGGGCCCGCGATGTGGGCCATTGCGCTGTTGTCGGTGCTGACGCTGGCGCTGATCCTGTGGAAGGTGATGCGCCTTCTGTCCTTTGGCGCCTGGTCGGGGGGGCGGCACACGGCCCGCGCGCTTGATCTGTGGCAGGCCGGGCAGACGGCCGAGGCGATGGCGCTGCTGGAAACGCGCGGCTCGCTGCGCGCTAGGCTGGCGCGCGGGGCGATGGCCGCGGCGCAGAACCCGCAGCTTGACCGGGCCGAGGCCGAGGCGGAAACCGCCCGCATAGCGCGCGCCCTGCTGGCGCGGGCCCAGTCCGGCCTGCGTGGTCTGGAACTGGCCTCGACCGTCGGCCCGCTCCTGGGCCTTCTGGGCACGGTCATGGGCATGATCGCGGCGTTTCAGGCGCTGCAAGAGGCCGGGGCACGGGCCGATCCGGCCATGCTGGCCGGCGGCATATGGGAGGCACTTCTGACCACCGCCGCCGGCATGGCCGTGGCCATTCCCGCACAGGTGGCGCTGACATGGTTCGACTCGGTCGTCGATGGCCTGCGGCATGATATGGAAGACGCCGCTACCCGCATCCTGCACGGAGCCACATTTCAGGGGGCAAAGGCGCCGCATGGGTTGCGGCAGGCAGCGGAATGATCCGCTTCGGCCCCCCCCGCCACCGGCGCCGGCCGAACCTGACGCCGATGATCGACGTGGTCTTCCTGCTTTTGGTCTTTTTCATGCTCGCCTCGCGCTTTGGCGTCGAGCGCGCGTTGCCGCTTGCGCTGGGCGCAGGGGGAGGAGGGGATTATACCGGCCCGCCCCGCTTGGTCGAGGTGTTGCCGAACGGCCTGTCGCTGAACGGTGCCGCCATTGCTGCCCCTGCGCTGGTGCAGGCCCTGTCGGGGCTGATGCGCTCGCCCGATGATATCGTGGTGCTCAGGGCGCGGGATGGGGCCGATCTACAGGCGCTGGTCACGGTCATGGACAGCCTGACAGCGGCAGGCCTGTCGCGCCTTGTGCTGGTGGAGTAGCGGCGTGGATCTCTTGTCCCCCCGCTTCACGGCCCCTGCACGCCGCAAGTCGGCCGAAAACCTGCTGCCCATGATCAATGTGGTCTTCCTGCTGCTGATCTTCTTTCTGATCGCAGCCCGTCTTGCCCCGGCCGAGGCGGTGGCGGTGCAGCCCCCCGAAGGCCGTGCCGTGGCCGAGGCAGAGGGGCTGTTCAGCCTGCTTGTGGCTGCCGATGGCACGCTGGCCTGGCAGGCCCGGATGGACGAGGCCGCGCTTCAGGGCCTTGCCGCCGCCCGCGGCGAATACTGCATGCAAGCCGATTGCGCGGCCACCCCGCCCCGGTTGACCCTGCGCGCAGACAGCCGCTTGCCCGCCGCCCGGCTGGCGGCACTTCTGCCCCGGATCGCGGGGCTGGGCTTTGGGCAGGTCGAACTGGCCGTCGTGCCGGGGCCAGTCGCGGGGCCAGTCGCGGGGCCACTCTCGGGGGCAGGGGAATGATCGGGCGGGTTCAGGCGGCTCTGGCCTTGGCCGCGGCGCTGGGCCTGCACATTGGTGCATTCGCGCTGCATCCCGGGCCGGCCGGGGCTGTGGCCTCGGGCGCGGGGGGGGCGGCACTGGTCAGCCTTGCCGCATCAGACGGGGCGCTGGCCGATCTGGTCGCCGCCTGGGACCGCCCGCCCGAGCCGAGCCCGGCAGTGGCGCCGCTGGGCCTTCCCGCAACCCCGGAAACCGCGCCCGATCCAATGGCGGCCATGCAGCCAGAGGCACCGCCCCGATTGCCGGCTTTCCCCGAACTGGCGGCCTTGCCCCCGGCCAGCCCCGCCCCCCGGGCCGAGCCGCCCCCCGATATGCCCCCCAGCCCGCAACCATCGGCCGAGGCCCCCGCGCCCCCGCCGCCCGCCGACATTCGCCCCAAGGCCCGCCCCAAGCCTGCAACCAGAACCGAAGCTCAGCCCGAAGCCCCCCGGCACAAGAACCCGCCAGCCCCCGCGCAGGCGGGGCAGCTGGCGCGCGGCACGGGTGACGGGGCCGCAGCCGGGCAGGGCGGCCGCGCCTCTGCCGGAACGGCCAGCGCGGCCGCCGCGGCCAGTGCCAAGGCGGAATGGGGCGCCCGCATCCGCAGCCGGATCGAACGGCGCAAGGCCTATCCCCCCACCGCCCGGGGGGCGGCGGGCACTGTCACCGTGCGCCTTTCGGTCGATCCGGGGGGGGGGCTTCTGTCTGTCAACCTTGCGAAATCTTCGGGCAACGATGCGCTGGATGCCGCGGCATTGCGCGCGGTGCGTGCCGCCGCGCCCTTTCCCGCCGCCCCCCGGGGTCTTGGCGCCAAGGCGCAAAGCTTTACCCTGCCGATGACGTTCCGGCGCTAGGGTCGGTCAGCGCCGGCAGCACCGCCAGCCCCTGTGCCTCGGCCGCCTGCCGGATCACCTCGGCCAGTTCCTGCAACTGCCGCGCCAGCGGGGTGGTCTTGCGCCAGACCATCCCGATCGTGCGGCGCGGCTCGGGCGCGGCAAAGCGGGCCACCGCCACCGCGGCCGACCGGGTTTCCACCGGCACCGCCATTTCCGGGATCAGCGTCACGCCGATTCCCGCCCCCACCATCTGCACCAGCGTCGATAGCGAACTGCCATCCAGCAATTCCCGCGGCGCCGTGGTGGAAAGGTTGCAGAACGACAGCGCCTGATCACGAAAGCAATGCCCTTCCTCCAGCAGCAAAAGCCGCATCTCGCGCAGGGTTTCGCGGCTGGGCACCGGCTGGCCCGCATCGGCCATGGGGCGCACCAGCACGAAGCTTTCGGAAAACAGCGGCACTTCATGCAGCGCGGGTTCCGAAACCGGCAGCGCCACCAGCGCCGTGTCCAGCGTGCCATCGGCCAGTTCGCCAATCAGCCGCGGCGTCAGGGTTTCGCGCACATGGATATCAAGATCGGGGTAGGCCCGCATCAGATCGCCGATCATCCGCGGCAACAGATAGGGTGCCACCGTGGGAATCACCCCGATCCGCAACCGTCCCGTCAGCCGCGCCCGCGCCGCCCGCGCCATATCCTGCAACTCGTCCACATCGCGCAGGATGGCACGCACCCGGGTCAGGAACTCTTCGCCGAAACGGGTCAGCCGCACCTGTCGGGGCCCGCGTTCGAACAGGTCGGTGCCCAGCGATTGCTCCAGTTCCTTGATCTGCATGGAAAGCGCGGGCTGCGAGATGGCGCAGACATCCGCCGCCCGTCCGAAATGGCCCAGCCTGGCCAGGGCGTCGACATAGCGCAGCTGCTTGAAGGTCAGGTTTATCATAACGGCAACTTATCGCCCTCATCAGGAAATCGGAATTAAACTAATTGATCGAACCTGCTAGAACAACCGTCATGAAACGCGCTTAAACCATGGCCGGCCGGTCCTTCGGGGCCGTGCATCGGCTTTTCCGCGCCTCTCGGCGCTGACCAGATGGAGGATAGGATGGACGGAAACGATAACGCCGCTTCGGGCAAATGCCCGGTCATGCATGGTGGGCTGACCACGACCGAAACCAGCGTGATGGCCTGGTGGCCCAATGCGCTGAACCTTGATATCCTGCATCAGCACGACACCAAGACGAACCCGCTCAAGGGTCTGAAC
>JALQTL010000285.1 GCA_023260935.1 Paracoccaceae bacterium | reverse complement strand
CCCAAGCTCACAGGCGAATTCCAGATCCTTGCGGTCCTTTTCCGACAGCGCCGCCAGCGGCAGCACCACGTCGGGCACGTTTACGCCCTTGCGGTTGGAAATGGTGCCCCCCACCGTCACCGTGCATTCGGCGAAATCGGGGCCGCAGCTTTCCACCCTCAGGCGGATCTTGCCATCGTTCACCAGAAGCGACGCGCCCGGTTCAAGGGCTGCGAAAATCTCGGGGTGGGGCAATTGCACCCGCCGGGAATCGCCCGGGGCGGGATCAAGATCAAGGCGGAAACTGTCCCCGTCTTCCAGATCATGGGCCGATGCGGCAAAGGTGCCCAGACGCAGTTTCGGGCCCTGAAGATCAGCCAGAATGGCGATCGGGCGGCCGGTATCGGATTCGACCTGCCGGATGATGGCATGGCGGGCCCCGATGTCTTCGTGGGTGCCATGGCTCATGTTCAGGCGGAACACGTCGGCCCCTGCCTCGAACAATGCACGGATGGTTTCATAATCGCTGGAAGCCGGGCCCAGAGTGGCCACGATCTTTACGTTCCGAAGGCGTCTCATGCCTTGTTCCTTCTTCGGTTCAATTTTCGTGGTGGGCCACGGCCGGGAATAGAGCAATCGCCGGGCCGGGGCAACTGGCGCTTTCCGTGCTTTTGGCCTAAACGCCAATTTTCACGGAACGATGAAGGAAAGCCCGGGGGAAAACCACAAGATGCGGCATGAGGCATTCAGGGTTGACGGTGCCAGCCGGCCCGGTGCGTGGCTTGTCACCTGTGACCACGCGACGAACCGGGTGCCCGACTGGCTGGGCGATCTGGGCATCGCGGCCGAGGACATGGGCCGCCACATCGCCTATGACCCCGGCGCCCGCGGCGTGGCGCTGGCTTTGGGGCGGTTGCTGGACAGCCCGGTCATCTGTTCCGACTTCAGCCGTCTGGTGATCGACCCGAACCGGGGTGAGGATGATCCGACGCTGGTGATGAAGCTTTATGACGGCACCATCATCCCCGCCAACCGCCATGTCGACGCGGCCGAGGTGGCCCGGCGGCTGGACCGGCTTTATCGGCCCTATCACCGGGCGTGCGGCGAACTGGCCGAAGGCCGCGTGATAGTGGCGGTGCATTCCTTTACCCCCTGCCTGAAGGGGCGCCCGCCGCGCCCTTGGCATGTGGGCGTGCTTTACAGCCACCTTGATGCACGCCTGTCGCGCGCGCTGATTGACCGGCTTCGGCACGAAGCCGACATCTGCCTTGGCGATAACGAACCCTATTCCGGCCACCTGCCCGGCGATGCGATTGACCGCCACGCCCTGCGCCACGGCCGCCACAACACGCTGATCGAATTGCGAAACGACCTGATCGACACCCCCGCCCGGCAAGAGGCATGGGCCCAAAGACTGGCACCCGCCTTGCAGGATGCCCTGAATGGCGTTGTCATTACGGACTGATCGCCATCCTCTCCCGGGGATGGCGACAAGTCAGCCCGCAATCCGGAACCGTTTCTGGGCATGACATGAGTTCCCGCGCCTCAAGAAGGAAAAGGCTATGCGCTGCTGGCATCGAATTGCGGCGAGAGGGCGGTTTTGCGCCGAAGGAGTGGGCTTGCAGCTTTTGCTTTTCACGATGCTCATCCTCGGGCTCATCCTCGGGGGGGGGTGGCAAGTGGCGGGACGAGTTATTTATGATTTCGCTGCTCGGCACCTCAATGGCGATGACAAGGTGATGATCGGCGATTTCAACCCTGCCGCGGCGCTCATCGCCTTCCATCCGGACAGAGTGCCGGGGACACGGGTTCTTGTCGAGCGACAGCCAACGGCTTATTTCTTTTCACGCAGAGCTGCGGAACTGGCGGCCAACGGATCGCTCTGGCAGTTCCTTCAACAGGCGTGACCGGCACCCCCGGGGGGCGGTGACGCGGCAACGCCAGACGATGCCGGCCCCCGGCCGTGGGAGACAACCGATGACCAAGATCGACGATCAGACCCGGATCGAACTTGAAGCCGCGGTGCGTCGTCCTGTGTCTTCACCAGCAGCAGCAGCAGCAGCAGCAGCAGCAGCAACAGCAGCAGCAACAGCAGCAGCAACAGCAGCAGCAACAGCAGCCCGTCCCCCACCCCCCACTGTTAGAAAGTCTTTGTGG
>JALQTL010000193.1 GCA_023260935.1 Paracoccaceae bacterium | reverse complement strand
GTTGACGCTGCACGCCATCAGCCAGCAGGCCAAGGGCCAGCCGATAGGGCACATCCACCGCCGCCGCGAGGGCGCGGGTCACGTCGGAAAAGGCCAGCGGGCCGATCGCCGCCTCTTTCACCAGCCAGGTGATCGCCCCGCCAATCCAGCGCGCGGCCGGGATCTGCATCGCCTTGGGGTAGTCAAAGGCAAGGGGCAGCACCTGCTGCCCCCAGCCCCAGATCGCCAGCGAAAGCCCCAGCGCCAGCGCCCAGACCAACCGGGCCGGCATGACGGGCGGCAGGGGCATCGGCGCGGCCGTCATGCCTCGCCCCCCAACAGCAGGCGGATCACGTCTTCGCGCCGCACCGTTCCGACCGGCTGCCCATCCTGCGCGACGCCCACCTGCGCCGCGCCATTCAGAAAGAACGGCCCGGCATCGGCCACCGTGGCGCGCGCGGGCAGAACCTCCAGCCCCGAAGCCACCGGCCCGGGCGCCATCAGCGAGGCAAGGCGCACCACCTTGGCCTTTGGCACCGCCCGGGTGAATTCGCGCACATAGTCCGAGGCAGGGTTCAGCACCAGATCTTCGGGCGTGCCGCATTGCACCACCGCGCCATCCTTCATGATGGCGATACGGTCGGCCAGACGGATCGCCTCGTCAAAATCATGGGTGATGAAAACGATGGTCTTTTTCAGCCGCGATTGAAGCCGGATGAATTCATCCTGCAACTCGCGCCGGATCAGCGGGTCCAGCGCCGAAAAGGGTTCGTCCAGAAACCAAAGTTCCGGCTCTACCGCCAGCGACCGGGCGATGCCCACGCGCTGTTGCTGGCCACCCGAAAGCTGGCGGGGAAAGGAAGCTTCGCGCCCGGCCAGCCCCACCAGCGCAATCATTTCGCGTGCGCGGGCCTCTCGGGCCGGGCGGGCAACCCCCTGCACCTCCAGCGGGAAGGCCACGTTTTCCAGCACCGTCAGATGCGGCAGCAGCGCGAAATGCTGAAATACCATGCCCATCTTGTGCCGCCGGATCTGCGTCATCTCGGCCTCGGTCGCGGTCAGAAGATTCTGACCGTTGAACAGGATCTCGCCCGCCGTGGGTTCGATCAGCCGCGACAGGCAGCGCACCAATGTCGATTTTCCAGACCCGGAAAGGCCCATGATCACGAAGATCTCGCCCCGGCGCACTGCCAGATCAACCGCGCGTACCGCCGGCACAAGGCCAAGCGCCGTCAGCCGGTCGGCATCCGGCCCCACGGCTGCAAGCTGCGCCGCCGCCCGCGCGCCAAACACCTTCCAGACATTGCGGCAGATCAGGGTATCAGGGGCTTCGGACATTCAGGGGCGCCGTCGGGGAAAGGGGCACCGGCCGGGGAAGGGGATGACCCGGCCGGGGAAGGGCAAAAGGATCACTGGGCGATCCAGCCGCTCCAACGGGGTTCGTTCGCGGCCATCCAGTCGGCGACGACAGCTTCGACCGTCTTGCCGTTCAGGTCCACCTCGGTGATCATCGCGCCCATTTCGGCGTTATCGATGGAAAAGGCCTGAATCGTCTTGTAGGCCCCCGGCCACTTGTCCTTCAGCCCGGACCAGCCGACCTTCCAGATATCGCCGAAGGGCTTGCCGCAATCATGCGTGGCATCGGGGTTTCCACCCCATGCCGGATCGGTATAGCAGGCCGCTTCATAGGTCGGGAATTCCACCCATTCGCCTTCGAACTTCGATGGCGCCCAGTGCGGGGCATAAACCCACAGCATCACCGGCGCCTGCCGCTGATAGGCAGATTCCAGTTCGGCGAACAGCGCCGCATCGGTGCCCGCGTGGATCACCTCGAACGGCAGGTCAAGCGCGGCGATGCGTTCCTCATCAAACCCTCCCCAGGTGACGGGCCCGCCCAGATAGCGGCCTTTCGGCGCCGTCTCGGGGGTGCTGAACGCCTCGGCGCAGGCGGGGTCTTTCAGCGCTTCCCAATTCGGCAGGCCCGGGCATTTTTCCTTCATGTAGATCGGATACCACCATTCTTCCTTGGCCTGCATGCCGGTCGGGCCCAGAACTTCGACATTGCCGGTGGCGGTGGCCGCATCCATCGCATCGCGGCCCGTGGTTTCCCAAATCTCCATCGCCACATGCAGATCGCCGGTTTCCAGCCCGGCGAATTGCGCCAGATAATCGGCCTGAACATATTCGATGTTGTGCCCCCCCTTCTTCAGCACCTCGCCCATCAGTTGCGTGGTGATCAGCTGGCCCGTCCAGTCATGCAGGGTCAGCCGGATCGGATCAGCCGAGTCCTGCGCCATGGCGGTAGAGGCGAACAGAAGGGCGGGCAGGCAAAGGTAAGAACGACGCATCTCAAACTCCCTGTCATGGATGCCGGCCACCGGCGGCGGCCGTTCGGGTGTTGGCGGGCGCTTTGGCGCGCAAAAAGCGGGGCCTGCGCCTTCTGTCGATGGCCAAGTAACGCTTGGCTCCGGGCAGGCTGTCAACGAAAATCAGGGTAATTTGTGGAAATGATGCCCGAACATTTGTGCTTTTTGCGCGAAACGGTCAGAATACCCGCATAAAATCCACAGGCAGGCCTGCCAATGCTGACCAAAAGACACACCTCGATTCTTCGGTTGCTGGAACGGCGCGGGTCGCTATCCGTAACCACCCTGTCGCAGGAACTGGGCGTTTCGGGTGAAACCATTCGCCGCGATGTCCGCGCGCTTGTCGATGCCGGGGCCGTGGTGCGGGTGCATGGGGCGGTCGGACTTGCCGGTCAGATCGGCGAAGCGCCGTTTCAGCGCCGCATGCGTGAAAACGCCACCGAAAAGCGCGCCATCGCCCGCGCAATGGCCGACCGGATCGCCGATGGCGATTCGCTGATGCTGGATACGGGCACCACCACCAGCTTTCTGGCGCGCGAGTTGCTGGGCCACCGGCGGCTGACCGTTGTGACCAATTCTTCCGACATCGCGCGCACGCTGGCCACGGTGAACGGCAACCGCGTCTTCATGGCGGGGGGAGAGTTGCGGGGCGATTCCGGTGCCTCGCTGGGGGCATCGGCGCTGGAATTCATCCGCGCCTTCACGGTGCAGCATGCCATCATCTCGGCCGGGGCAGTGGATGCCGGCGGGGTAATGGATTTCGACCTTCAGGAAGCCGAATTCGCCCGCGCCGTCCTTGGCTGCGGCGAGCGGCGGGTTGTGGTGACCGATGGCAGCAAGTTCGGCCGCCGCGGTTTCATCCGCGTCGCCGGGTTTGACCTGCTGGATGAGGTGGTCTGCGACGCGATGCCTCCCGCGGATGTGGCCGCAGCCCTTCAGGCGGCAGGGGTAACGGTCATCCTATCCGCGCCGGGCGACGACGGCGAGTGACGGGACAGTTCCCACCTCTCCGGGCATCGAGACATAGGGCGCGGTCACTTCCACGATGCTCAACCCGGGTTGGGCAGCAAGGGCCGCGTGAAACCCGCCATCCCAAAGCGTTGTCTTCACCGTCAGCACCAAAGGCCCGCCCGGCGCGGTGATGCGCAGCAGTTCGGGCAGCGCTTCAGCCCCGACATGGCCAGTGGTGAAAACCCCGGTCGAAATCACCGCCGCGAAATGGCCATCGGCAAAGGGCAAGGGCCGCCCCAGTGCCACCTGATGCAACGCCGCATAGGCGCCCTTTGCCCGCGCCACAGCCAGCATCCCGGCCGAGATATCAAGCCCTTCCACGGGGCCAAGGCCCAGAATCCCCAGCCAGTCACCCAGAAGCCCTGTGCCGCAGCCGGCATCCAGCACCGGGCCGGTACCGCGCGGGGCATGGCGCGCCAGAAGTGCAAGCCCCACCGACGGATGGCGATAGCCCGCGCGCGCCATTTCGGCATCATAGCCTTCAGCCCAGGCGTCATAGGCGGCGGCCACCTCTTCCGGGGCCTTGGCGCCATAGACAGCCCCCAGATGCCCATCATGCTGACCGCTTCCCATGGTGCCGACTCCGTGCTTTTCCCGCGCGCCAGCTTGGGGCACAGTCGGGCGCATGGCAACGGGGAGAACAGGCTGATGCAGGACGATATCGCCGCCATTGCGGCCGGCATTCCGGTGCTGGCCGGCTGGACGGGCACGCCGGAACGGCTGGGGGGGGCTGACAAACCGGGTCTACCGGCTGGGCGAAGCCATCCTGCGCATTCCCGGCGACGGTACCGAAGCCTATATCGACCGTGCAAACGAGGCCGAAGCAGCCCGCGCCGCCGCTGCCGCCGGCGTCAGCCCCGAGGTGCTGGCCGTATCCCCGCAAAGCGGGATCATGGTCACGCGCTTCATCGAAGGCACCGTGACTATGACGCCCGAGGCCTTCGCCCAGCGAAAGGGCGCCCCGGCGCGAGCGGCGGCAGCCCTGCGGCAGTTGCACCGCTCGGGGCAGGTCTTTCCCGCACGGTTCGAACTTTTTGCAATGATTGACGATTATCTTGCGCTGCTGGCCGGCAAGGATGTGGCCCTGCCCGAAGGCTATCACGCCGTGGTGCGCGAGGCGGCATCGGTCCGCGCGGCCCTTGCACGCAACCCCGCCCCGCTTGCCCCCTGCCATTGCGACCCGCTGTGCGAAAACTTCCTCGATACCGGCACGCGGATGTGGATCGTGGATTGGGAATATTCCGGCATGAATGATCCGATGTGGGATCTGGGCGATCTGTCAGTCGAAGCACAGTTCGGCCCCGATCAGGATGAAGAGATGCTGACAGCCTATTTTGGCGGCCCGCCCCAGCCCGAGGATCGGGCGCGGATGGTGATCTACAAGGCGATGTGCGATCTGCTGTGGACGCTGTGGGGCCTGATCCAGCTGGCAAATGACAACCCGGCCGATGATTTCCGCGCCTATGCCGATGGCCGCTTCGCCCGCTGCCGTGCGCTGATGGCAACAGATGGCTTTGCCCGCCATCTGGCCGTTCTGGCTGGCCGGGACTAAGGCGGGGCAGCATGAAAAAGGGCGGCGCCCCCGACCGGGAACGCCGCCCTGTTGCGGGCGATGAAGGGCTGACCGCCGGTCAGCCGCGCAGGCTGTTCAGCCAGCCGTCCACTTCCTTTTCGGCATCGGCCCTTTCCTTGCCATAGCGTTCCTGCACAAGGCCCACGATCTGTTCGCGGCGGCCATCGATCGTATCCCAGTCATCGCCGCTGATCTCGCCCCATTTGGCCTGAGCCTGGCCTTTCAGCTGTTTCCACTTTCCTTCGATCTGGTCCCAGTTCATGGCGATCTCCTTTCGCGTTGTCGCGATGTTTCGCGGTTACAAACGGACAACGCGCGAAGGGCGGGATGGTTCCCCTGTTGGCCGCAAAGGGCTGTGCAGGGAAAGGGCACGGCACGGGAAGACGGAACGCAAAAGGCCGCCCGATGGGCGGCCTTTCCCGGGACGGGAAAGTTGTTCATGGCGCGTGCGCCCCCCGGTCATACCGGGGGCTTGCCGCGCACGGCGCGGGCGATCATCGCCACGACGAACAGCACGATGAACACAAAGAAAAGGACTTGTGCGATGGATGCCGACGCACCGGCGATACCACCGAAACCCAATGCAGCCGCAATCAGCGCGATGACAAGAAAGGTAAGGGCCCAACCAAGCATGTGACGTCTCCTGTGTTTGCAAAGGCGCCGTTGCGCCGATGCAGGATCAACGCACAGGCGGCTGATCGGTTCCCAAAGCCTGCCCCGAGGCGCCCAGCGCCCGCAGGATCGCGCGGGCCTGATGCTCCACCGCAGGCTCGGTGGCCGACAGAAGCTCGATCCGGTCAAAGCATTCAGGGTTTGCCTGCAACTTCTGGCGCAGCGCCGCGCCAAAGGTCTGGCGCACTTCGGTTCCGATGTTGAACTTGCAGATCGCGGTATCGCGCGACAGCCGCTGCCGCTGGGTCATCGGCACGCCCGACCCGCCATGAATGACCAGCGGCACACGGCCCCCGGTTGCCGCAGCGATTGCCGCCAGCGCGTTTTCATCCAGCCCGCCGGTCTGCGCGGTTTGAAGATGAACGTTGCCAACCGCCACGGCCATGGCATCCACCCCTGTCTCTGCCGCAAAGCGCGCTGCATCGCCGGGCTGTGTCAGGGCAGAGGCCGCGCCGCCGTCATAGCCCACAAACCCCACCTCGCCTTCGCAGGACACCCCGGCTGCGTGGGCCAGCCGCACAATTGCGGCTGTCTGGCGGATGTTTTCGCCCAGAGGCAGGGCCGATCCGTCGAACATGACCGAGGTGAAGCCTTCGCCAACCGCCACCCGCGCCTCTTCTTCCGACCGGCCATGGTCAAGGTGCAGCACCACCGGAACCGTCGCCGCATCGGCCAGATGGCGGAACATGGCGCCGATCACCGGCAGCGGCGTATGCGCCCGGCACCCCGGCCCGGCCTGAAGGATGACGGGGGCGCCCTCCGCCTCGGCCGCCGTCACGAAGGCGCGGGCATCTTCCCAGCCAAGGCAGACGAAACCGGGCACGGCATAGCCATCCCGCAGGGCAAGCTCCAGAACGGGGGCAAGGGCTGCCCGGGTCATTTGAACTTGGCCACCATGTCCATGATGCCGGGAATGGTGTGCAGCTGATCGGCATGGGTGGGCTGAAAATATTGCTTCAGGCTGCGCTGGCTAAGCCCGCCAAGGATGGTGAAATAATACATCTCATAGCCCGGCAGCACACAGCAGGGGTGATAGCCCTTGTCGATCAGAACGGTGGAATTGTTCATGATGTGATAGGCATCGCCCGGTTCGTTATCCACCCGCTGCAACATTTGCAGCCCCGACCCGTGTGATGGACGAAAGCGGAAATTATAGGTTTCGTCATGCCGGGTTTCTTCGGGCAGTCGGTCTGTATCATGCTTGTGGCTGGGAAAGCCCGACCAGCCGCCGGTGCCTACGGTGTAAAGCTCGCTGACCAGAAGCCGCCCGACGCGGTCATGGTATTTCGTGCCAAGGATATGCTTGATCTTGCGGTGGGTCTTGGTGTCATCGGACCCATACTGGATGATGTCCAGCTCATCCCTGCGGATGGCGAAAGGCTCCAGAACCTGATCGAACTTCGCCCCGGCAATGAACACCTCGGCCGTATCGGACTGGCAGGTGATCCGGGCGGTCTGACCGGTGGGCACATAGACGCCTTCGGGCTCTCCGTCCCAGACATCGACACCGCGCCCGCCCAGATCGTCATGGGTCTGGCCGCCGACCTGCACCTGAACCGTGCCTGTGGCCGGGACGATGCAGGTTTCATAGCCCGGCACCGCATAGCTGAAGTCCTGTCCGCGGGTCAGCCTGACGATGTTGAAATAGTTCAACGGCACCAAGGGGTGCCCGGCATCGACAATGGGCTGGTTGCGGTTGTCATGGGGGGGAATGTGCATCTGGCATCCTTTACAGCGGATCGGGTTCGGGATCGGGGCGGCCGGCAAGGAAGGCATCAAGTTCGGCAGCGGTGGGGCTGGCCGGCGCACAGCCAACCCGCGAGACGACAATTGCCGCGGCAGCCGAACCCCGCAGGACGGCCTGGCGCAGCGGCAGCCCCGCCGCCAGCCCGGCCAGAAAGCCCCCCATGAAGGCATCGCCTGCGCCGGTGGGTTTCAGCGCGGTGGTGCGGTAAATGCCGGTGGAAAATTCACCCGCCGCCGAAATTGTGACCGCGCCCTTTTCACCCTGCTTGTAAACCGCAAGTGCCGCGCCTTCGGCCACCAGAGCCCGCGCCATCGCAAGGCCTTCCCCCGCGGGCCCGGCCAAAAGGTCGAATTCCGCATCATTGCCCACCACGATGTCACAGACCCGGGCTGCCGCAA
This sequence comes from Paracoccaceae bacterium, assembly GCA_023260935.1. GTDB lineage: Bacteria > Pseudomonadota > Alphaproteobacteria > Rhodobacterales > Rhodobacteraceae > Pseudotabrizicola. The sequence continues at coordinate 5,418 of JALQTL010000193.1, read as the reverse complement.
GGTTCACCTCTTGCGCTCGCGCAAGGGACGGCCATGAATAAGGCCGGTAATCCACATCCATCACGGTAGTCACCCCGGCCGTCCGCGCGCTTTCCAGCGCCGCCATCACGGCCCTGGCAGAGCTTTCACCCGCAAGCGCCGTGCCGGTAACAACCAGCGCGCCAAGGCCCGTGAAATCCAGCGCCGCAACATCTTCCGGCGTCAGGGCAAGATCGGCTGCGCCGTTGCGATAGATCACAGACTGGCAATCATCGAGCCGCGTCTCCACCACGGCAAGAGAGGTGCGCAGCCCCGCCCCTGCCAGCCCCACATGGGTTGCGTCCACCCCGTAGCGGGCCAGTTCAGCCCGGCAGAACCGCCCCACGGCATCATCCGACAGGCGCGAAACAAGACCGGACCAGGCACCAAGACGGGCCAGCGCCACGGCGATATTGGCCGCCGACCCGCCCAGATGGGCAACGAAGGCGCGCGCCTCCTCCAGCCGCGTGCCAGGCGGTTCGGCATAGAAATCCATACCCGCACGGCCCAGAACAAGAAACCTGTTCCGCGACAGGCGGCCCAGATCCACCGCGATACTGCCTGCCCCTGTGGAACCCAAGGTGCTGCCCCCTTCTCTGCCCCGCATGGAAATTGCGGTTGCGATGTGCCGGCGGGAAGTATAGGTATTTTGTAACCGGTTGCAATCAGGTTGAACCTTTGGGTCGAAGGGGGCGGAATGCCGGATATCGGGATCGGGCTGGTGGGCGGCGGGTATATGGGCAAGGCCCATGCGGTGGCCCTTTCCGCTGTCGGCGCCGTCTTTGACACCCCTCTGCGGCCCCGTCTGGAAATGCTGGCCGCCAGCACCCCTGAATCGGCCCGGCGCCATGCCCGCGCCTTCGGCTTTTCCCGCGCGGCGGCGGATTGGCAGGCGCTTGTCGCCGACCCCAAGGTCGGGGCGGTCGTGATCGCCAGCCCGCAAAACACCCACCGCGGCATTGCCGAAGCCGCCTTTTCCCTTGGCAAGCCAGTGTTCTGCGAAAAGCCGCTGGGCGCCTCGATGGAAGACGCAATGGCGATGGTGGCGGCCGCCCGAGCCTCTGGCGTGGTGAACATGGTCGGCTTCAACTATGTGCGCACCCCGGCCACGCAATTTGCCCGCCGACTGATCGCCTCGGGCGAGATCGGCCAGATCACATGGTTTCGCGGCGAACATACCGAGGATTTTTTGGCCGATCCAACCCTGCCTGCAAATTGGCGCACATCGGGAATGGCCAATGGCACAATGGGGGATCTGGCCCCGCATATCATCAACGCAAGCCTTGCACTGATGGGGCCTATTGCATCGGTCATGGGGGTTTATGAAACCGTCCACACATCACGGCCCGAAGGCGTGGTGACCAATGACGATCATGCGCAGTTCATGTGTCGCTTTGAAAACGGGGCCATGGGGCAAATCTATGCTTCGCGCATCGCGACTGGCCGCAAAATGGGCTATGCTTACGAGATCACAGGCACCAAAGGCGCCATTCGATTTGATCAGGAAGATCAAAACGCGCTCTGGCTCTATGAGATGACAGGGCCAGAGGCCACGCGCGGCTTTCGCAAGATTTTAACGGGGCCTGCGCATCCTGATTATCTGCCCTTTTGCCAAGGGCCAGGTCATGGGACGGGCTATCAAGACCAAATCATCATCGAAGCCCGTGATTTTCTGCGCGCGATTGAAACGGGCGAGGCGATTTGGCCCACCTTCCGCGATGGTCACGATGTGAACCGCGTGATTGCTGCCGTAATCGCCTCAAGCGATCAAGGCGCGTGGTGCGATATTTCATCTGTTTAAACGAGGGCATAACCCATTATGACAATCGAAATCGGCAATGCGCCCTGCTCTTGGGGTGTTGAATTTGCAAATGACCCCCGCAATCCAACATGGCGCAAAGTCCTGCAGGATTGCGCCGAGGCGGGCTATCGCGGGATTGAACTGGGGCCTGTTGGCTTTATGCCCGAAGATCCCGCAATTTTGGGCGAGGCGCTGGATGAATTTGACCTCACCTTGATTGGCGGCGTGATTTTCCGCCCCTATCACGACCCTGACGCATGGGAGGATGTGCTCGATGCCACGCATCGCACCGCCCGCGCCCTCAAGGCACATGGGGCCGAGCATCTGGTGATTATCGACAGTATCTCACCGCGCCGCGCCCCTACTGCGGGCCGCGCTGATGAGGCGGTGCAGATGGATAAGGCTGAATGGACTGGATTTCGCGACCGCATCGTAGAAAGCGCGCGGATTGGCGCCGAAGACTATGGCCTAACGGTTGGCATCCACGCCCATGCGGCAGGATTTATGGATTTTGAACCTGAATTGATCCGCCTGCTTGATGAGGTTGATGAGGGCCTTTTGAAAATCTGCTTTGACACGGGCCATCACTCCTATGCGGGGTTTGATCCTGTGGCCTTCATGCAAAAATATGTCAGTCGCATTTCCTATATGCATTTCAAGGATATAGACCCCAAGGTTAAGGCAGATGTGATTGCCAATCGCACAGGGTTTTATGAGGCCTGCGGACAGGGGATTTTCTGCAACCTCGGCCAAGGCGATGTAGATTTTGAGGCAGTGCGCAAGGTTCTTTTGGATGCAAATTTTGAAGGCTGGTGCACAGTCGAGCAAGATTGCGACCCAACCCTAGATGTGCGCCCCATTGATGACGCACGCGCCAACCGCGCCTATCTGCAATCCATTGGTTTTTAAGCGAAAAGAGATCAAATCATGACAAAACTGAAATGGGGTCTAATCGGTGGTGGCGAAGGCAGCCAGATCGGCCCTGCACATCGTTTAGGCGCACAGGCGGATGGGCATTTTGACTTTGTGGCAGGCGCTTTGGATCACCGCGCGGATGTGGGTCGCGCCTATGCACAGCGTCTGGGAATTGCCGCTGATCGCGCCTATGGCGATTGGCGCGAGATGTTGGCAGGGGAAAGCGCCCGCGAGGATCGTGTTGATCTCGTGACTGTGGCCACGCCAAATTCCACGCATTTTGAAATCACCAAAGCCTTTCTTGAAGCGGGCTTTAATGTTCTCTGCGAAAAGCCCATGACGGTGACAGTCGAAGAAGGCGAAGAAATCGTAAAAATCGCCCGCGCCAATGGCCGAATTTGCGCGGTGAATTATTGCTATTCCGCCTATCCGATGATCCGTCAGGCGCGTGCCATGGTGCGCGCGGGCGAATTGGGCAACATTCGGTTGGTCGTCACCAATTTCAGCCATGGCCATCACGGCGATGCGGAAGATGCAGATAACCCACGCGTGCGGTGGCGCTATGACCCTGCGATGGCGGGTGTTTCTGGGCAGTTTGCTGATTGTGGGATCCATGCGCTGCATATGGCAGGGTTTATTTGTGATGATCACGTCACCACGTTGTCCGCTGACTTCGCCTCAACAATTTCATCGCGCGTGCTCGAAGATGACGCAATGGTGAATTTCCGTATGTCCAAGGGCACTGTCGGGCGGCTCTGGACATCTTCGGTTGCGATTGGCCGTCAACACGGGTTCGACATTCAGGTCTTTGGCGAAAAAGGTGGGTTAAGATGGGCGTCTGAGCAGCCCAATCAATTGATCTATACCCGCACAGGCGGGCGCACGGAGATCATCGAGAAGGGCGAAGGGGGGTTGCATGGCGAGGCCACGCGGCTCAGCCGTGTCGCCATTGCACATCCCGAAGGGTTTCCCTTGGCTGTGGCCAATATTTACTGCGATCTGGCCGATGCCATTCGCGGTCAGGCCCGTGATGGGTTGCCAACGGCAGAAGATGGATGTCGTTCGCTGGCGGCTGTTTATGCGGCGGTGGCCTCAGCCAAGGATCACGGCGCGTGGCAGGAGGCCCGCCCGCCCATGTTCAGGGGTTAAGCGCACGCAAACTGGCGCGTTCGACCAAATGACAAGGAAACATCTGTGCCTCAGCCTGCGGGCTGGGGTATTCACTCAGGCGCACGACAAGCGACAACGCCGCCCCCACAATCGCCTCAATCGGCTGCGCAATCGTGGTGAGGCGAATATTGGGCCACGCGGCCATTGCCATATCATTCAGCCCTAATATGCCAATATCATCAGGGCAGCCTAGACCTGCCGCGCCGATCGCGGCCATAGCGCCTATGGATAGAATATCATCGCCACAAAAATAAACCTCCGCAGGCCCCGCTGACAGTTCGGCGGACATAGCCGCCTGCCCCGCCTCAAACCGATAGGCGGGCACAAAGCGCGCGCGGCAGCTAAGCCCTGCCTCTGCAAGGGCCGCGCGGAAACCCGCCAAACGATCTTGGGTTGAGGTGGCCCCTTCTGGCCCACCCAGAAACCCGATCTCGCGATAGCCGCGCGCGATTAATGTCTCGCCCGCCAAACGGCCTGCAGCGTGGTTATCAATGCCCACCACATTGACCCGCGCCTGCGGATCATGGCGACCAAAGGCGTGAACCACAGGAACGCCCTCTTCATAGAATTGCTCGACCAAACCAGCGGGCAAGGTGGATGAGGCCACCACCACCCCATCAACCGAATATTGCCGCAGCATTGCGGCGGCTTGTTCAATATCGCTCACATCGCTGAGATTAACCAATAGTGGCCGCAACCCCATCTGCTGCAAGCCACGGGTGAACTGATCGAAAATCTCAAGAAAGACAGGGTTTTGAAAATTATTCGCAACCAAGCCAATCAGCTTACTGCGTCCAGTTGTCAGGGATGAGGCCAAGGCGTTCGGGCGATAGCCAAGGGCAGCGGCGGCGGCCTCGACCCGCGCGCGCATCGCAGGCGAAACAGATGCACCATCGGTAAAGGCGCGCGACACGGCAGAGGGTGAAACCCCCGCCTTTGCCGCAACATCCCTAAGCGTGATTTTCGCCTTGCGCATCAAACCCGTCCCCTCTCCGCGTTTGACTATGACCCAAAGCGGGGAAGCGCGGCAATCACAAAGCGCGACTTACGAGGACACGACCGCCTCAATCTCGGGGCGGGTTGGCATTGCCGGCGCCGTGCCTTGGCGGGTGACAGACAGGCTTGCAGTCGCGCAAGCAAAGCGCAACGCGGCCTCGATCCCCTGCCCTTCGGCAAGCGCCACAGCAAAGCCGCCATTGAACGCATCCCCCGCGCCCGTTGTCTCGACCACCGCGCCGCAATTAAAGGCGGGTTGGTGCAGGGTTTGCTGCCCATCATGGTAAAGGGCGCCTTGCTCACCCAAGGTGATCACCGCAGCCTTGGCACCAAGATTAAGCAATTTTTGCGCGGCCAATTGCGCGCTTTCAGGGGTGGTCACCTTTACCCCGGTCAACTGCTCCGCCTCAATTTCATTGGGCGTTACATAATCACAAAGGCCCAAGATATCCCGCCCCAATTCTTGCGCAGGTGCGGGATTTAAGATCGTAAGCGCCCCTGCGGATTTCGCCATGCTC